>NZ_JBEZEV010000002.1:0-200857 GCF_040649055.1 Micromonospora sp. NPDC049060 | reverse complement strand
CCGCATGCCGCAGGAAACTCGAATACACCCCCGCATAGCCCAGCGACAGGGTCTCCCGGTCGACCTGCACCGGACGGTCCTGCAACGGCCGCACGCGCCCTGCTCGGCCCGGCCATCGCCCGCCGCTGACGCCCCGGTACGGCCTTCCACCAGCACGGTCACCGTTTCGCTGGCACGGCGGCCGGCCACCGACCGGAGGCGGGCAGGTCGGGTGGCGGCACGACAGGCCGGCGGTTCAGCCGGTCGTGCAGGCCAGTCCGTCGAGGGTGAAGCCGACCGGGCGGTCGTTGCTCGTGGACCAACCGGCGAGGAAGCCCAACTCGACCGTCCCGCCGGCGGGCAGGGCGGAGTTCCAGGACGTGGGGGTGACCGACACGTCCGGGCCGTCCTGCCGGACCGTGCCGTTCCAGAGCTGGCTGATCCGCTGCCCGTCCGGGAACCGCCAGCGCACCGTCCAGCCGTCGTGCGCCCGCCCGCCGGTGTTGGTGATCCTGACGCTCGCCTGGAAGCCGCCCGGCCACTGGTTGGAGACGGTGTACGTCGCCCGGCAGGCGTCCGGCCCCGTGGTCGGCGTGACCGTCGGCGAGACCGTCGGGCTGACCGTCGGCGTCGGGGTCGGGTTGATCCGGGTCGGGTCGACGATCCCCCAGTACGCCGACTTGGCCTGGAGTTCCGTGTCGAACAGCAGCGGCGCGTCCTTGCGGGCCACCGGGAAGGTGTCCAGCCAGGTGTCGTCGTCCGCCAGCCCCCACAGGGTCACCGAGGTCAACTCGTCGGCGTATCGGCGGTAGAGGGCGAACAGGTCCCGGTAGCGGTACGCCTGGGTCAGCAGCCGGTCGGCCGGCGGGGTGGGGAAGGACTCGCTGCTGTCGACGTAGATGCTGACGTCCATCTCGGTGACCTGCTGCTCCACCCCGAGCGGGACGAACGCCTGGAGCATCGCCTCGGTCTCGGCGATCGACGGCCACTGGACGTTGACGTGCATCTGGTGCCCGACGCCGTCGATCGGCACCCCTTCGGCGCGTAGCTGGCTCACCAGGTCGCGCAGCTTGTCGCGCTTGGCCGGCACGTTCGTGTTGTAGTCGTTGATGTAGAGCTTGGCCGTCGGCGCGACCTCCCGGGCCACCCGGAACGCGGTGCGCAGGTAGTCCAGCCCGCTGATCTCGTGCCAGCGGCTGCGCCGCAGCCCGTCGGACTGGTTCTCGTCGATCACCTCGTTGGCGACGTCCCAGACCCCGATCGCGTCGCCGTAGCGGCCGACGACCGCGCGGATGTGCGCCTCCAGCCGGGACAGCAGCAGGGCCTTGTCGGCCGGGTCCGAGGTCAGCGGGGTGCCGTCGGTGTCGGTGAAGACCCAGGCCGGGGTCTGCTGGTGCCAGACGAGGGTGTGTCCGCGTACCGCCAGGTCGTTGTCGGTGGCGAAGCCGACCTGCGCGTCGGCGTCGGCCCACCGGAAGGTGCCCTCGGTCGGCTGGGTGGCGTCCCACTTGAGCGCGTTGCCCGGGGTCACCGTGTCGAAGTGCCGGCGCAGCAGGGTGGCCTGGTCGCCGATGATCTGCCGGTTGCCGATCGCCGCCCCGATCGGGAAGTCGGCGGCCAGCACCTCACGCAGTGCCGGGATGTCGGTCTGCACCGGCTTGGTCGGCTGGTACGCCATGGTGAAGTCGTCGATGTGCAGGTCGGCGGTGCCGCCGGCGGTCTCCACGTACGCCGACAGCCCGTCCACGTCGTGCGCGAGCACGTACGTGCCGGTGAGCCGGACCCAGGCGTCGGCGGTGACGGCGGTGTCGCCCACCACCTGGTCGTAGGCGGAGGTGCCGCCAGAGTCGCGTTGCACGCTGAGCCGGACCTGGCCGGGCGACTGGCCGGCGGCGAGCCGCACCCACACCGTCAGCGTGTAGCGGGTGCCCTTGACCATCTCGTCGAGCAGGTCGAGGGCGGGACCCTGCCAACTCGCGGTGCGGCCGGAGACGAGCAGGCTGCGGGTGCCGCCGTGGGCGACGGCGGTGCTGACCGCGACGGTCTCCCCGGCCCGGGGCCGGAAGCCCTGGGTGGTGCCGTCCTCGAAGGTGGCGTCGAGCACCACGACGGGGTCGGCGGCGCGGGCGGGCGGGCTGGTCAGTGGAACGGCGGCGGCCACGGCGACGGTGGCGAGGCAGGCCAGGGCCAGCAGCCCCGGCAGAAGGCGGTGACGGCGCGTCCAGGGAGCGCGCATGGCGGTGTCCTTCCGGTACGGATGGGCGCGCGCGGACCGCTGGGCGAGGTTTCTCGCTTGAGGCGGTCGCACGCCGGTCGACCGGCATGAGCCCGCATGCCGGTGTCCGTGGTCCCGCTCCGCTCGCGGCACCCGTTGCCGGGGGCCGCTGTCGAGAACCGATGGTACGGATCACGGACCCGGCACTCCAGCGCGGTGTGCTGGGCATCGGGCCCCGCCCCGGCGACGACGGCCGCGACCGACGTCGACCACGCCCTAGGCTGGCCCGTACCGGCGGGTCGAGGAGGTTCGTGTGGACAGGTGGGTCGCGTTGCTGCGCGGGGTCAACGTCGGCGGCGCGAAGGTCGCCATGGCCGACCTGCGCCGGCTGGTCACCGACCTCGGCCACCAGGACGTGCAGACGTACCTGCAGAGCGGGAACGTGGTCTTCGGCAGCACGGTGCGCGACGCCGACGCGCTGGCGCGGGGCATCGAGCGGGCCATCGCCGACGAGCTGGGGCTGACGGTGCCGGTGCTGGTGCGCAGCGGCCGGGAACTGGCGGCGGTGGCCGGCGGCAACCCGTACGCCGGGCGGGAGGACGACCCCACGCGGCTGCTGGTGGTCTTCCTCGCGACCGCGCCCGACCCGGCCGCCGTGGCCGCCCTGACCGTGCCCGACGGCGAGAACCTGGCGTTCTCGGTCGCCGGTCGCGAGGTCTACCTGCACTATCCCGACGGCGGCTACGGCCGGTCGAGGTTCACCAACAACCACCTGGAGAAGAAGCTCGGCCTGGTGGCGACCACCCGCAACTGGCGCTCGGTGCGGGCGCTGGCCGGGATGTCGACGGGCTGAGCCCTCGCCGCCGGTCCGGTGGGCCGACCGGTCGAGCGGGCAACTCACGCCCCAGCCTGGCCGCGACCGGTCCGCTGACCGGTCGCGGTCGACGGCTCACAGCAGCCCGCGCCGGGCGGCGTGTGCCCCGAGCTGGAATCGGCTGCGGGCCTCCAGGCGCTCCATGAGGGAGGCCGTGATCCGTCGCACCGTCCGCAGGGAGAGGCCGAGCTTGCGGGCCGCCACCTCGTCCGTGTGGCCGGCAGCGAGGATCTCCAACAGTTCCCGGGCGAACGGCTCGAGGCCGTCCGCGTCCGGCAGCGCGGTGACGCCGAGTGGAGTGGCCGCACGCCACACCTGCTCGAACAGCGCGTGGATGGCGGCGACCACCTCGATGTGCACCACCTCGACCGCGCCGCGGCTGGAGTCCGCGGGGTCCAGCGGCAGCAGCGCGACCTGCCGGTCCACGACGACCATCAGCATCGGCAGGGTGGGGGTCGTCCGGACCTGCCCGCCGAGGCCGGACAGCCAACGGGAGTACGTCACCACGTTCGGATCGTTGCGGTAGCTGTCCTGGTAGACGCACCTGATGGCCACGCCACGCTCCAGGACCAGCTGGTTGAGCGGTTTGCTCGACTGCTTCGCGTCGGGCGCCTGCGCGCTGCCCGGATTGAGCGAGACGCATTCGGTTGACGCACCGGCCGCCAGTTCCTCCAGTCGCTGCCGGACGGCGTCGACGTCCTCGTAGCGGCGGACCCCCTCCCGGGAGCGGAGGGCTGACTGTTCGTCGGTGATGGACCTGATCGCCACGCGGGTCGCCTCTATCTGACGCTGCCGGTGCAGTACGTCGGTTTCGGCCTGCTGGAGCAGGGCGGCCAGGCCGACGTCCGGCGAGACCGCGCGCAGGTTTCCGGGTTCTGCCGAGGACGGCCGGAGCAGTGCGAGGTCGGCCAGTTCGTCGAGGGCGGCGCGGACGCCCGATTCGTCTGTCCCCAGATGCTCCGCGAGCCCGCCGACGCCGAGGCTGGGGAAGGCCAGCATGGCGCGGTAAGTCCGCTCGGCAGACTCCGTCAACCCAAGCATTTCGAGCATGTTCAACCTTTCGAGCCCCCGTGTCTGGTCAGTATCAAGACGCCGCTCAGCCCGCGCAAGGCCCGCGAGAGGGAAGGGCCCGAGATGGCACCAAGGTGCCACGCAGCTTGGTGCCAGTACGGAAGCAGTGACACCACCCTGCCGGGCCGGCAAGCTTCTCGCATCGGGAAAACAGGCCCCGAAGGCACCCGGAAACGAGCTCCCGAAACATTTCCTTAATTGTTCCAGCAGGAGGAGTCCGCCATGCGCACACCGGTTCGTCTGATCTTCAGCGTCATCGCGGCGGGAGCTTTCCTGCTGGTCCCGAGCCTGTCGAACCAGGGCGGCGCCGAGACCGGAACGAGCGACCCGATCCGGGCAGTCGCCGGCGGTTTCGAGTGGGCCTGAACATGGACATGCTGACCTTCACCGTCGAACTCGACGGAATCACGGCACTCAACGAAGTGGCACTGCTCGACGCGATATGGGTCCACACGAGACCCGCCGACCGGGTGGAACACATCCGAGTACGGGCCGGGCCCAGCCGGATTTCCGTGGCGCTCTTCCTCATCGCGACGGATGCGCACGACATGAACGAACTGACCGACCGGATCCGACAACGGATCAAGCAGTTGCCCACATTTCCGAACTGACATCGAGAGAAAGGCACCACCATGACCGACATCAGCACGCCGCGCCGGGGCCGGCGGATCTCCGTGGGCATCATGGGCATCGCCGCGCTCTTTGCCGGCGGCCTCGCCGTTGCCCCTGACGCTGCTGCCAGCACGGTGCGCGACTCCATCGTCACGATCGCACAGCGCGAACTGAACGACGACAGCCGCAACCACGAGTACCGGGGCAGCGACAACTGCACCTACTACAGCGGTCAGATGACCGGCTGGCCCGTCTGCAACTCCCTCGGCTGGCGAGGCGGCACACAGAGTGGCGACGGCACCTACGCCTGGTGCGCCAACTTCGCCAAGTACATCTGGAAGCAGGCGGGAGTAACCGACCTCGGCGGCCTGAACACCTGGGCGCGATCGTTCCGGGAGTACGGCCTCGACAACAAGACCTACCATTCCCGCGGCAGCGGCTACACCCCGCAGCCCGGCGACGCAATCGTCTTCGACTGGGAGCAGAACGGCGTGATCGATCACGTCGGCATCGTCACGAGCGCGTCGGGCGGGCGGGTCTACACGGTGGAGGGCAACTCCAGCGACCGGGTCTCCGCCCGCAACTACAGCACCTCCGACGTGGACATCGTCGGATATTCCTCGCCGGTCGGCGCGAACGCCGAGGAGGACACCGCCGGTGCCGGCACCACCACCGGCGACCTCGGCATGGTGCGTACCGACGACGGGATCCTGGCGCAGTACCGGCTCGGCACCGACGGGTGGATCCACGGCGCCAACCAGCCGAGCGTCGGCGCGGCCTACGGCTCGTGGAAGCGGATCGGCGACCGCGGCGACTTCACCGGCAACCCGTCCGCCGTCGTCGGCGGCAACGAGACGATCGTGGTCTACGCCCGCGGCGTCGACAACAAGATCTACGGTGTGGGCCAGCCTTCCCCCGGCGCGGCCTTCGGCACCTGGAGGACCATCGGCACCGCGCAACCCACGTTCGCCAGCGACCCGACTGCGGTGATGACGCCCGACGGGGTGATCGCCCTGTACGCGACCGGCAGCGACGGCTACGTCTGGGGCACGGCGCAGAGCGACCCCGGTAGCACCTTCGGCGCCTGGGTGAAGATCGGCACCGGCGGCGCCGGGGTGGCGTCGGAGCCGCACGTCGTCATCGGCGCCAACGACACGATCGTCGTCTACGCCCGGGGCACCGACGGCAAGATCCACGGGGTGGGTCAGCCTTCCCCCGGCGCGGCCTTCGGCACCTGGCGCACGATCGGCACCGGTCAGCCCGTCGACGGCTTCAAGACCGCGCCCAGCGCGGTGGTCACGCCGGCCGGCGCCATCGTCGTCTACGCCACCGGCGTCGACGGCTTCGTCTGGGGGGCCGGCCAGAGCAGCGCCGGCGGCACCATCGGCGCCTGGGTGAAGATCGGCACCGGCGGCGCCGGGGTGGCGTCCCGCCCGCAGCCGATCATCGCCGCCAACGGCACGATCGCCCTCTACGCCCGGGCCGGAGACAACAAGATCCGCGGTGTCGGTCAGCCGTCGAAGGGCGCCGCGTTCGGCAGCTGGACGACGATCGGCACGGGCCAGCCGGACTTCGTCGGCGACCCGACGGCGATCGTCGCGGAGTCGGGCGCGATCGTGGTCTACGGCAAGGGCACCGACAACTGGGTCTGGGGCTCCGGACAGGGCAGCGCCGGCAGCACCTTCGGCGCCTGGTCCCACATCGGCAGCTGACCTGAGCGCGACGACGGGCCGCGGGCTTCTGCCCGCGGCCCGTCGTGCCGTTGCTCAGAAGTGGTACGCGGTGTGGTATTCCGGCACGAGCACCCGGCTGCGCGGGGAGACCCGGCGCACGGCCGCGACGAACGCGTCCAGCCGCTCGCGGTCCGTCGGCGCCATGGGCACGGGGTTGCGCAGCTCGGTCTCGAAGTTGTCGAAGTGCACAGGCACCACGACCTTCGGCCGGTCGAGCGCGTCGAGCAGCCGTTCCGCGTAGTCGGCGGTGACCGTGGTGCTCGGCAGCGCCAGCATGGCCACGTCGGGGGCCAGCCCGGTCAGGTTCCGCTCGGCGAAGTCGCTGGCGCCCATGAAGAACACCGACGGGCCGCCGGGCACCCGCAACTGGTACGCGAGGGTGTCGCCCTCGGGCAGGTCTGCGATGGTCTCCGGCTTCGCCGGCTGGCTGACCCGTACGCCCGGGAAGGCCATCGAGTACGACTTGTTGCGGCTGTGCAGGGAGCTGACGACCTCCACGGTGTACGCGCCGAAGTCCAGCACCTCTTCGCCGCGGACCGGGCTGAGCTTCCCCGACGGCAGCCCGTACGCGAGCCCGAGGTGGTAGGCGGTCAGCGTGCCGAAGGCCCGGGCGCCGGTGCGCTCGACGATGTACGGCACGTCCATGTAGTGGTCCCAGTGGGTGTGCGTGACGAGCACCGTCTCGGCCCGGTCCACCAGGGAGTCGACGACGTCGGTGCGGACCTCCAGCTTGGTGGCCTCGTTGAAGGCGCCCTTGAACAGCCCGGTGTCGATCCGGCTGACGAAGGGGTCGACCAGGACGGTCCGGTCGCCGATGTCGATGCGCCAGGCCGACGTACCCCACCAGCGGAAGCTGACCGGGCCGCTGCGGCGGCGGGCCGCAGCGGCGGCGACCGGCGCGGCGGCCGGCGGCGTGGCGTGTGCCGGGCCGGTCAGGGCGGCGCCGGCGAGCCCGCTGGCGGATACCAGCGCGGTGCTGGCGGCGGCGTCGCGGAGGAAGCGGCGGCGGTCGATGTTGGGCATGCTGAACTCTCCCCGTCGTGGTGCTGATCGGTCGGTGTCGAGCCAATCAGCTCGGCCCGGGCCCGGTCCAAGATCCTCGGCCGACACGATCGATACCCGCCGGCATATCGGGCCAGCTCAGCCGGGCCGACGGCAGCACCTCGCGCCCGAAAGATCAGCCGGCATGCAGGGCCTCGACGGCCGTCCGGGCCGCCTCCCCCATCGCCAGGTCCACGTCGATGCGGCGGGTGGCGAGCTGCGTGGCGCGGACGAAGACAGCGACGGCGTACCGCCCGCCGTCCGGGTACTCGGCCACGCCCGCCTCCAGGTGCAGGCCCGGCAGGGTGCCGGTCTTGCCGGCCACCCGCACGCCCGGCGGGAAGCCGGCGGCCAGCCGGGTCCAGAAGAGCTGCCGGGCCATCCAGCCCCGGACCATCGCGCACGCCTCGGGCGGACCGGCCTCGTCGCGCCAGATCAGGCCGAGCAGCCGGGTGATCTCCCGGGCGGTGCTCGACGTGGTGTGCGCGGGATCGAACATCCGCATCGCGCGGACCCGCTCGGGCGGCAGGGTGGGAAAGATCCGGGCGAAGTCCGCCTCCGTACGCGCGCCGACGTCGGCGAGCATCGTCTCGACCAGCTGCCGGGGACCGCCGGCGATCCGGGTACGCGCCAGCCCCAGCTCGGCGGCGAGCATCGGCAGCACGTCCGCCCCGACCCGGCGCAGCAGCAGGTCGGCGGCGGTGTTGTCACTGACCGACATGGCGAAGTAGGCCAGGTCCCGCAGCGACACCTCGGCGTCGTCGGCGCACCCGGCGATCCCCCACCCGCCGAGCCGGTCGTCGGCGGTGACGAGGACCCGTTCCCGGGGGTCGAGCTGGCCGGCGACGACCTGCCGGGCGAACTCCAGCACCAGCAGCACCTTGAAGATCGAGGCGATCACCACCTGCTCGTCCGCCCGTACCGCCACCTCCCGCCGGCCGCCCGGCTCCCCCGTACCGGCACCGCCGTCGACCGCGTCGAGGTCGACGACGTGCAGGCAGCCGGTGACCCCGGCCCGCTCGAAGATCTCCACGATCCGCTCCGCCACCACACTGCGCACGGTAGCCGCTGCCCGGCCGGCCGCCGCCGGCCGCCGCCCGCCGGCCTCTGGACGCCAGCGCTCGGCGCTCGGCACCCGACACCCGACGCCCGACGCTCAGCGCTCAGCGCTCGACGCTCGGCGCCCGACGCCCGACGCTCGGCGCCCGACGCCCGACGCTCGGCGCCCGACGCCCGGCGCCCGGCGCCCGGCGCCAGATCTTGGTAGGAAAGTGCCCCCCGAGGGGCGCTTCGGTACCAAGATCTCGCCGCGTCGCGGTCGCGGTCGCGGTCGCGGACGCGGAGGCGGACGCGGAGGCGGACGCGGAGGCGGACGCGGAGGCGGACGCGGAGGCGGAGGCGGAGGCGGAGGCGGAGGCGGAGGCGGACGGGGGTTGCGGACGCGGACGGTGGACGCGGACGGTGGACGTGTTCGCGGTTGCGGGCGCGGGTGGGCGCTGGCGTAGGGTCCGGCCGTGGACCTGCTCCGGCACCTGCGGCACTTCGTGGTGGTCGCCGACGAGCTGCACTTCGGGCGGGCGGCCGAGCGGCTCGGCATGGCCCAGCCGCCGCTGAGCCAGTCGGTGCAGCGCCTGGAGCGGGAGCTGGCGGTCGAGCTGTTCGACCGGTCCCGGCGGCAGGTGCGGTTGACCACCGCCGGGCAGTTGCTCCTCGGCGAGGCCGAGGAACTGCTGGCCGGGGAGGGCCGGCTGCGCAACCTGATGCGGCAGGTGCGCGACGGGGTGTCGGGGGTGCTCCGGGCGGGGGTGCCGCCGGAGACACCCGCCGTGACCCTGCGCGAGCTGCTCGACCGGCTGGCCGAGCGCGCCCCCGGGCTCGATGTGGACCTGCACGAGCTGACCAGCGGCGAGCAGGAGCGGATGCTCAGCGAGGGGCGGCTGGACGTCGGCCTGCTGCACCATCCCGTCACCGACGACGGGCTGCGCCTCGGTGCCGCCGTCGACGTACCGCTGGGGGTGCTGTTGCCGCGCGCCTCGGCGCTGGCCCGGGGACGGGAGGTCGAGCTGGCGGCGCTGGCCGGACTGGACCTGGTGACCGCGCCCCGGGCCACCGCGCCCGGCTGGCACGACCACCTGCTGGAGGTCTGCCGCCGGCACGGGTTCACGCCGGGGCGGGTCCGCCCGGCGCGGAACCCGGAGTTCCTCTTCGGATTGGTGCTGGCGGGCGGCGGGGTCGCCGTCGAGCCGGCCGCGACGGCGCGCCGGGAGCCCCGGATCGCCTGGCGGCCGGTCGCCGGGTCGCCGCTGGTCCGGCGCACCTCGGCGGCCTGGCCGCGCCGGGCCGCGCACCCGGCCGCGCCGATGTTCGGGCAGCTCGCGGCGGAGGTGCTGGCCGACGGGTCCGAGCCTCCGGCGCCGCCGCCCGGGCCGGCGCCCCGCCCCTGGCCGGTGCTCTTCGACGAGCCCGCCTGACCACCGGTTGGAAGGCCCCGATCAGGGGTACGCCGAGCGGATCACCGGGCTGGACCGGGGCGAGGCCGGCCGGCAGGGCCCGAACCCGGACACCTTCGACTACATCCCGGCCTGACGCCGCCACGCCGGCGCGCCCGGTCACCCCGCCGGCGCGCCCGGTCACCCCGCCGGACCGCCCCTCCCCCGGCGCCCGGGGCAGCACCCGCCGCCGGCATCGCGCCCCGCCAGTTCCGATCTGGCGGGGCGCTGGACGCCGTCTCGCGCCCGGCGGGTGGAACCGGAGCCGGGAGGGGGAGCCATGACGCCACTGCGCCTCGCCGTGATCATCGGCAGCACCCGGGAGGGGCGGGCGGGCGACCGGATCGGCCGCTGGTTCGTCGACCGGGCGCGGCGGCGCGACGAGGTGGCGGTGACTGTCGTCGACCTCGCCGACCACGACCTCCCCGCGAGCTGCCCGGCTGAGCCGACTCCCGCGATCGGGTCGTTCGTCGCGCAGGTCGCGCGGGCGGAGGCGTTCGTCGTGGTCACCCCCGAGTACAACCACAGCTTCCCGGGCTCGTTGAAACAGGCGATCGACCACGCGTACGACGAGTGGCAGGCCAAACCGGTCGGCTTCGTGTCGTACGGGTGCGGTTCCATCGGCCTGCACGCGGTCGAGCAGCTCCGCACGGTCTTCACCGCACTGCACACGGTCACGATGCGCGACGTCGTCGGTGTCGACCTGCTCGACGGTGCGCCGTCGCCCCCGACGGCCGACCGGTGCGAGCGGGCGGCCGACGTCCTGCTCGACCAGCTCCACTGGTGGGGCCTGGCCCTGCGCGAGGGTCGCGCCGCGCGCCCGTACGTCTCCTGAACGTGTGACACCTGAGGAAGGTAGGGAGCATGACACGCACCACCGGCCTGGCCATCGAGGCCGAGGGCCTGACCCGGTCGTTCGGGGACACCCGGGCGCTCGCCGGCATGGATCTCCAGGTCCCCGCCGGCACGGTCTACGGGCTGCTCGGCCCGAACGGCGCCGGCAAGACCACTGCGGTACGGGTGCTGGCGACGCTGCTGCGCCCCGACGGCGGACGGGCCCGCGTCTTCGGGCACGACGTCGTCACCGAGGCCAACACCGTGCGCGCCCGGATGAGCCTGACCGGCCAGTACGCCTCCGTGGACGAGGACCTGACGGGGCTGGAGAACCTGATGCTCCTCGCCCGCCTGCTCGGGCACCGCAAGCCGGCCGCCCGGGAACGGGCGGAGGGCATGCTCGCCGCGTTCGGCCTGACCGACGCGGCCGACCGGCAGGTCAAGAAGTACTCGGGCGGCATGCGGCGGCGCATCGACATCGCGGCGAGCATCCTCAACACCCCCGACCTGCTGTTCCTCGACGAGCCGACGACGGGGCTGGACCCGCGCAGCCGCAACCAGGTGTGGGAGATCGTCCGGGCCGTCGTGGCACACGGCACGACGGTGCTGCTGACCACGCAGTACCTGGACGAGGCCGACCAGCTCGCCGGCCGCATCGCGGTGGTGGACCACGGCCGGGTGATCGCGGAGGGCACCCCGGGCGAGCTGAAGTCCTCGGTCGGTTCCGGCACCGTCCACCTGCGGCTGCGCGACCCCGGGCGGCGACCGGAGGCGGAGAAGCTGCTCCAGGCGGCGCTCGGCGTGCCGGTGCAGCTCGCACCCGATCCGGTCGCGCTGACCGCGCGGGTCGGCGGCGACGGCAGCGACCTCGACGCCAGCGAGCAGGCGGCCCGCGCGCTCGGGGACCTGGCCCGCGCCGGCATCGTCGTCGACGACTTCTCCCTCGGTCAGCCGAGCCTGGACGAGGTCTTCCTGGCCCTGACCGACCACCCCGCCGTCGCGGCCGACGAGCGGGACGACCAGCTGGAGGCAGCCCGATGACAAACGCCACCACGACCGGGCGGGCCCCGTCCGTCTACGTACCCTCGACGGAGGCCCTCGCCACCGTCCTCGCGCCCGGCGCGCGACCGCCCACGCCCGGTGCGCTGTCGGCGTCGCTGACGTTCGGCTGGCGCGCGCTGCTGAAGATCAAGCACGTGCCGGAGCAGCTCTTCGACGTGACGGCGTTCCCGATCATCATGGTGCTGATGTTCACGTACCTGTTCGGTGGCGCCCTCGCCGACAGCCCGCGCGACTACCTGCAGTTCTTCCTGCCGGGGATCATGGTGACGAGCGTCGTGATGATCACCATGTACACCGGCGTCGGGCTGAACACCGACATCGAGAAGGGCGTCTTCGACCGGTTCCGGACGCTGTCGGTCTGGCGGCCCGCCCCGCTGGTCGGCATGATCTTCGGCGACGTGCTGCGGTACGTGCTGGCGGCCGTGGTCATCCTCGGCGTCGGGCTGGTGCTGGGGTTCCGGCCCGACGGCGGGCTGCCCGGCGTGCTGGCCGGGATCGGCCTGCTGGTGGCCTTCTCGTTCGCGTTCTCCTGGGTCTGGACGTTCTTCGGGCTCGTCCTGCGCAGCGAGAAGTCCGTGATGGGCGCGAGCATGATGGTGCTGTTCCCGCTGACCTTCCTCAGCAACGTGTTCGTCGAGCCCGCGACGATGCCGGGCTGGCTCCAGGCGTTCGTCAAGGTCAACCCGATCACGCAGCTGGTGGCCTCGGTACGCGCCGTCATGTCGGGAACCTCGGACGCGTCGGCGATCATGTGGACGCTGCTGTGGACCGCCGGCTTCCTGGTGGTCTTCGGCACGCTGACCATGTACCGCTACAACCGCCGCTGATCCTGCCGACGACGGGCACCGCCACGCAGGTGGTGGTGCCCGTCGTCGTGCCGTGCCCGTCGTCGTACGGCGGCCGGCTAGGGGTCGACCCGGACGGTGCTGGCCGTGCCGCCGGCAGCGGTGACGCGTACCTCGGTGGCGTCGGCGGGTAGCAGCGCCGCGCCGCGCCCGGCGTCGTGCCACTCCCCCGCGCCGACCCGGTAGCTCAGCGCCGCGCCCTCGGCGGCGACGAGGACACCCTGCCCGTCGGGCAGCCGCAGCCGCACCGGCAGCGGCGCGTTCCAGTCGATGAATCCGCTGGCCACCGGCTGGAGGGGCGCGCCGGCGTGGGCGATCAGGGCGATCGCGCGGGTGGGATCGTCGTCGTGCTGGATGGTCTTCAGCAGCAACTGCCGGCCGTCGGGAACCGCCCCGTAGACGGTCAGGCTGGGAGAGCCCCCAGCCCGGTGGGTGCCGCCGAGATCGACATAGGCGGCCAGCGCGTCCGTCGCGAAGACGTCCCTGCCGACGTGCGCGGCGGGGGCGTCACCCCACACCCGTTCCGCGCCGGGCAGCGTGTAGGTGACCGACCTCGGCTGCGGACTGGCCTTCCGGTCGGCGAAGAGGACGTCGGTCGCGTTGGCGATGTGGACGGCGGTCGTCGCGCTGACCGGCTTCCTGGCCAGGGCGACGGTGACCCTGCCGCGCTGCGGCGGCACCGACAGCACGGCGGCCCCGTCCCGGAACTCCACCCGCTGGAAGGTGCGCTCGATCCGGCCGTCGGCGGCGTACCGGAGCGTCGGCGAGAACTCGACCGGGTGTCCGGTGTCGAGCACGACCAGCACGTCGCGTCCCGGCCCGAGCAGCACGGCCACCGAACTGCCGTAGGTGCCGGCGTCGGTCACGGTCTCCCGCGTCATGACCCGCGGCCCGTCGGCGGTGGGCTCGACGAACGCGGCATAGCCGATCATCCGCTCACCGGCCGGCTCCCACACCTCGCCGGCGGCGGTGGCCCGCTGCGCGACGTAGGCGGCGGGCCCGGCCGGCGTGTTTCCCGCCCAGACCACGTGCGGATCGCCTTCGACATCGGTGCCGGTGTCCCCCGTCCCGTCCCGCCACGCCTGCCGGACCTGCCGCAGATACCCGCCGTCGCCGGCCAGATCGCCGCGGGTGGGTTTGTCGAACAGCGGCGAGGCGACCTCCGCCGCGGCCCCGCCGTCCGCGAGGTGGAGCGCACCGCCGACGGGTACCGCCACCACGGCCGCGCACACGGCGGCCAGGACGGCCCGACGTCGCCGCAACCGGCGACGCCCACCCCGTCGTACGTCGTCGAGCAGGGTCGGCGGGCCGACGAGGTCATCGGTCACCCGACGCAGGACGTCCCGCACGTCACGCTCTTGGATGGTCATCGCGCACTCCCGGTGTGGGTCGGGGCGGACAGGACGAGGCTCGACCCGGCCAGCGCCACCCGGAGGTGGGCGAGGCCCCGGGAGGCGTGGCTCTTCACGGTGCCCTCGGAGCAGCGCAGCGCCCCGGCGACCTCGGCGACCGACAGGTCCTCCAGGTAGCGCAGCACGACGGCGGCACGCTGCCGGGGCGGCAGGGTACGCAGCGCCGCGACGACCGCCTGGCGCAGCGCGATGTCGTCGGCGTGGTCCCGGGCGACCCCGTCGTTGTCGCCCAACGCCTGCTCGGGCCGCCGGGACCGCCACCGCCACCGGTTGATCGACCGGTTCACCAGGGCCCGCCTGGCGTACGCCTCCGGGGAGGTGCGCAGCCGGCGCCACCGCACGTACATCTGCTCCAGTACCTCCTGGAGCAGGTCCTCGGCCGCGTGCCGGTCGCCGGTCAACAGGTAGGCCACCCGCAACAGCGCCACCGACCGGGTACGGACGAAGTCGTCGAACTCCGTGGCATGCGCCTCTCGCATCTGGCCCCTCCCGGGTCTCTCAGTCAGCAAGACACCGCGGAGGGCTGCCGGGTTTACCGGCCCTCGCCGACGACGCGCGACAGGTGCCCGGGAGCTAGAGGCGCCAGGGCAGCGGCTCGGGCGGGAGGTAGCGGCAGGTGCTGCCCGTGGAGACGGTGTCGCGCAGGTGGGCGGCGAGGCCCGGGTGGCGCTGGTCGAGCTTGCGCAGCGCGTCCCGGATGCGGGCGGTGACCGTCTTGCGGGCCCGCTCGGCCTCGTCGCCCAGGCGTCGGCTGCGGCCGGCCAGCCCGGCGGCGGCGCGCAGCTCGGCGAGCAGGGCGCCGCGCTCGGCGTCGAGGTCGGCCAACCTCCGCTCGTCGCCGCGTTCGGCGGCCCGGTCGATCTCGTCGTCGAGCCGTTCCAGGTGCCGCCGGTAGCGGGCCTTGGCCTCGTCGTCGAGGACCGGGTCGCCGCCCATCCGGCGGGCCGCGACGAGTTCCGGCCCGGCGGCCGGGTCGAGCAATTCGACCGCCGGGACGTCGACGCCCGGCCGGCTGAGCAGCACGTGCAGGTCGCGCAGCCCCTTCGCGTCGGGCAGGTGCACCACCACGCCGGCGTAGGCGAGCTGCCAGACCGGCCCGTCGCGTCGGAACCCGTACGCCTGGCCCGCCTGCCGCCTCACGGCGGACGGGTGCGGCCCGGCGGCGACCGCCGGCGCGGCGGGCGGCCCGGTCCCCACCGCCTGCGGGCCGGGCGGCCCGGCGGTGACGGCCCGCGCCGCAGCTGGGCCGGCGGCCGGGGCGACGGCCGACGCCGGGCGCGGACCGGCGACCGCGGCGACGATCCCCGGCCGGCCGGCGGCCGACGCCTCGGTCCCCGTCGACGGCGTGCCGGCCAGGCGGCGGGCCGTCGAGTGCATGCCGAGGTCGTCGGCGTCGCGGGCGGTGGTGGCGCGCAGCGCGGCGGCGGACGCCGCGTCGCCGGGACGGTCCCGCCCGGTCAGCGCGTCGGCCAGCGCGGCGCGGGCCAGGACCGACCACGGACGGGCGCCCAGCCGGTCGGCGGAGTCGCGGGCGGCGGAGAAGCCGGTCACCGCGTCGTCCCAGCGTTCCTGGGCGGCGTCGACGAGGGCCAGCCAGTGGTCGACGGGGCCGCTGAGGTCGCAGCCGAACAACGCCGACATCCACTGCCCGCGGTGCGGTCGCAGCGCGTCGCGGGCCTCGGCGCAGCGCCGGGGGTCGCGACTGACGGCGGCGACCCCGGCGCGCAGCCGCAGCCACAGCGGTGACACCGATCCGGGGTACGTCGTGCCGGCGGACTCGATGCCGGCGACCACCCGTTGGGCCGTCTCGGCGTCGCCGCGCTCGGCCGCGGTGATGCCCCGGACGAGTTCCGGATGGGGGTAGCCGGTCGAGGGCAGCTCGTCGAGCAGGGTGTCGACCTCGTCGGCCCGGCCCTGCAGGTGCAGCCGGGACCAGCGCAGGTGGTGGCCCATGAAGGCGAAGTCGGAGTGCTCCCACTCGCTGAGGGCGGTCAGCTCACCGACCAGTTCGTCGGAGCGGGCGAAGTCGCCACGGAAGGCCGCGATGATGGCGTCGTCCATCGTGGCGGCGGCCCGGTGCCGGGCGTCGCCCTGGCGGGCGCCGGCGACGAAGGTGGCGAGTTCGTCCTGGTAGCGGGGGTCGCCCAGCTCCAGCAGGGCGACCCAGCGCAGCGCGGTCGCCCAGCGCGTCGTCTCCTGGTCGCCACCGCGGCGCGCCACGTCCCGGATCTCGGCGGTGATCGCGGCCCGGTCGCGGGCCGAGCCCAGCCCCCAGGTGGTGTCGTGGCGGGCCCACAGGCTGAAGGTGAGCGCCTCGTCGTCGTGCCCCCGCCGGGCCAGGGACTCCGTGGCGGCGATCAGGTCGGTGACCATCGTGCCGACCGGCACGGCGCCCGCGGACCCGCCGATCAACCGCCGGTACGCCTCCCGCAGCACGTCCTCCGGATCGGCGAGCCGCCCGGGGCCGTCGGCGTGGCGGCGGTGGACGACGAGGGCGACCCGGGCCAGCACCACCGGATCGTCGGCCGCCACGGCCAGCGTGGTGGCCTCGGCGAGCAGCCGCCGGGCCTCGTCGCCCGCGCCCGAGTGGTGCAGCAGCTCGCCCAGCTCGATCATGATCCTCACGCGTCGGGCCGGGTCGTCGGCGACGTCGAGCGCCCGGCGGAAGTGGACCACCGACTCGTCGATGGCCAGCCGGCCGGCCGCGGCGCGGGCCGCGGCGACCAGCAGCTCGGCGGCGCGGGACGGGTCGAGGCGGGCGCCTGCCAGGTGGGCGTGCCGGGCCAGGTCGGCGGGGATCAGCCGCTCGGCAAGCGCCGGCGCGCCGTCGACGGCCCGGGCGACCGCCGCGTGCCGGGAGCGCCGGTCGTCGTCGGGCAGCGCGTCGTAGAGGGTCTCCCGCACGAGGTCGTGGACGAAGGCGAACCGGCCGCCGCCACGGGACACCACGAGCCGGGCGGTCACCGCCCGGTCGAGCAGCCGGTCGGTCTGCGCCGCCGGGGTGCCCGCGCAGGCGGCGAGGACCGGACGGTGGAACTCCCGGCCCAGCACGGCGGCGACGGTGAGCGCCTCGACGACCGCCGCCGGCAACTGGGCGAGGCGGCCCCGCACCGCCTCCCGTACGCCCGGGGGGATCGTGCCGATCCGGCCGTCGGCACGCCAGATCCGGGCGGTCTGCTCCACGAAGAACGGGTTGCCGCCGGTGCGCCGGTGCACCTCGTCGAGGAGGTCGGCGTCGGGCGCCCGGCCGGCCGCCCGGGTCATCAGCGCGGCCACCTCGTCGCGGGACAGGCCGGTGAGGGTGAGCGTGGTCGCCTTCGCCACCAGCGGCATCAGCAGCCCGCGCAGCGGGTGCTCGGGTGACTCGACCTCGGCGTCGCGGTAGGTGCCGATGAGCAGCAGCCGCTCGAACCAGGTGTGCTGGGCGGCGAAGCGCAGCAGCCGCATCGAGGCGGGATCGGCCCAGTGCAGGTCGTCGAGCACGACCACGACCGGCCGGCGCTGGGACACCGCGACCAGCGCGGTGGTCACCGCGTCGTGCAGCGCGAACTCCTCCTGGTCGACGCGGTCGTCACCGCTCCGTCGGCAGGCCGCCTCGCCGGCGTCGCCGTCGACCGCCCCGGCGACGCCGTCCGCCGACTCCCCGGCGGCGCCGCCGGCCGCCTCGCCGAGCAGCGCCGCCAGGGCCGGCTCGGCCGACTCCCGGGCCAACGCCCAGTCGTCGGTCGAGCGGCGCAGGCCGCGCAGCACCTGCACCCAGGGCCAGTAGCCGGGGGCGCTGTCGGAATCCCAGCAGGCCGCGCCGAGCACCAGCGCGCCTCGTCGGCGGGCCTCGC
The DNA here is from genome assembly GCF_040649055.1 of Micromonospora sp. NPDC049060. Taxonomy (NCBI): domain Bacteria; kingdom Bacillati; phylum Actinomycetota; class Actinomycetes; order Micromonosporales; family Micromonosporaceae; genus Micromonospora; species Micromonospora sp. NPDC049060. The sequence continues at coordinate 182,854 of NZ_JBEZEV010000002.1, read as the reverse complement.
CGGCCGCCGCCGTGACCAGGGTCGTCTTGCCGATGCCGGGCTCCCCGGCGACGAGGACCAGACCGCCGTGGCTGGTGGTCACCCGGTCGATCTCGGCGCGCAGCAGACCCGCGGGATGCTCCCGCCCGATGACGTCCCCGTCGTGCCGCGGATCCATGACGCCCAGACCGTAGCGGAACGGTGGGACATCGCGAGCCCTTTACGCGCGGCGACGCCGCCGCCCGGCCCGTGTGCGCGGGTCCGCCCGGTGGGCGGACCCGTCCACGAGCAGGCGGGCGGTCGGGTGCTCAGCGGGCGTCGGTGACCACGTGGGAGCAGGCGGCGCAGGCGGCCCGGCCCTGCTCCGCGTACCACCGGCAGGTCCGGCGGATCGCGCAGCGCGGCAGGTCGTCCTCCGCCGGACCGGCGACCTCCTGGAACGACGCCGCCACCCGTTCGCCGAGGCCGCAGTGCGCGCCGGTCCAGAAGCCGCACTTCGACGTGACGCACGGGCCGGCCAGCCGGTACCGGGACTCGACCGGGGTGTCCGTGCCGGCCTGGGCGAGGGCGACCTCGGCGGGGAGCGGGGGCGTCACGTAGGCGACCCGCCCCGCCGGAGTGATCATGCCGAGGAACACCGTGGCGTTGGCCGCGGGGGTGCTCGGGCACATCCGCTCCGGCGGGTCCGGCCGGTGGGCGGTGTCCGTCACCGCTGCATCCAGAAGCCGATGTCGTTGATCTTCTGGCCCAGTTCCTCGGCGAACGGGCCGTCGATGACCCACAGGCCGTACCACTCGGGGCGGAGCTTGATGTTGGCGTGCCCGACGGCGAGCGGGTTGGTCAGCCGCTTGCCGGCGGTGGAGAGGGCGTTGAGGCCCGCCTTCTGGATCTCGCTCGCGATCAGGCTCTGCTGTTCGACGGTCAGGTCGACGCCGTCGACGACGAAACGGAACTCGCTGCGTGCCATGTCCTACCTCCGATGGTCAGTACGAATCGGTCCGCAGCCCGCGCCGCAGACTCGCCCTGGTGAATGCCGCCCAGCCGGAGCGGGAGGTGGGGTCGCCCCCGTGCCCGGCCCGGCTCAGGTGCTCGCGCCAGTCGGTCGCGTCGGCGGCGCGCAGCCCCCACAGCTCCCGGCAGGCGGTGGCCGCGAACGCGACCTGTCCGGCCGAGCCGGTCCAGCCGGCGGGGCCGTCGGCCACCCGCAGCGCACCGCCCGCCTCGACGCGTACCGACGGGAAGTGGTGGTGCAGGCTGGCGAGGGTGGCCAGGTGGGCGGCGTCCGAACGCCCGGCGGCGAAGGCGTCCCGCGTCTCGTCGTCACGGGTGACCCGGATGGCGTGCAGCGTGAACGCGTCGCCGTCGCCGCCGACCTGCCCCTCGACCTCCGTCGGGGTGCTCCAGATCCGGGGCGAGTTGGCCGACCAGAAGGCCAGCCAGGCGTCGAGGCGTTCGTGGAAGTCCGCCTGGAAGCGGGCCGGTCCGCCGGCGAGCCGGGCGGTGGCGATCCGGTCCCGGGCGACGGGACGCCGGGCCGGTCCTGCCGGGGGCGCTCCCCCGGCGGGTGGCGCGGCGTGTGCGGCGCTCGCTCCGGCGACTGTGGCCGCCGAGGCCGCGGCGGCGCCGAGCAGGATCCGGCGCCGGGAAAGTGGGGAATGGGATTCGTTCATGGCCCGCCTTTCATGGACGGCCTTTGCCACGACACGCTATCGACAGACGTAGATCAAGAGAGACGTCGCTCTATCGGTGAACCGACATGAAAACCGGTGATCGACGGCGGCGGAATCCCGCGCACTGTGCACTGCGCCCCCGCCGGCCGGACGGCCACCTAACGATTGATAAGCATCCATCGACACTCGTAACATCATCACCATGCGTGCCCGTCGCGTCACCCTCGCCGTCGTCCTCGCCGCGCTGCTGAGCCCGTTCGCCGTCGGCGCCGCGCGGGCGGACGACACCCCGGCGCTCACCACCCCCGGCAGCCCCGTCGTCGTGGTCGACGAGCCCCACCGCCTCACCCTCTCCTGGACGCCCTCGACCTGGGTGGGCGAGCCGGCCGGCGCGGAACCGATCACGTACGAGGTGCGGGCGCGGCTGGGCCCGTACGTCTACCGGAGCCTCGGCAGCACCACCGCCACCACCCTGACGCTTACCAACCTGGCGCCGGGCAGCGAGTACCGGCTCGTCGTCAGCGCCTACACCCTCGGCGGCTACTCCGACCCGTCCCCCGTCACCCCGGTCCGCACGGCGTACGGGCGGGCCAAGGTCAGCTACCTCAACCTCGACTGGTCGCCGACGGACAACCAGATCCAGCACGTCCTGAAGGTCACCAACACCGGCACCGGGCCGCTCGACCTCACCGCCGTGCGGGTGCGCTACCACCTGACCTTCGAGGGCGGCGACACCTCGCTGGTGCCGAACTGCGACTGGGCGGCGCTGGGCTGCGACCGGATCCGCCGCGACGTGACGTACTTCCCGCCGCCCCTGCCGCCCGGCGGCCCGCCGACGCCGACGCCCACTCCGACGCCGACCCGGTACCCGCTGCCGGGCACGCCGGTCCCCGGCTGGGTGGAGCTGACCTTCACCGGGGGCGTCCTCGCCCCGGGCGCGTCGTCCGGGCCGATCCAGCTGCGCCACCACCGGCCCGGGTGGACCGACATCGACGAGCGCGACGACCCGAGCTGGCGCGCCGCCACCGGCGAGTGGACCGACAACAGCCGGATCACCCTCGACGTCGACGGCGTACGCGAGTTCGGTGACACGTTCGCCTGACGAACACCGGCCGGTGGCACCACCCCCGGGTCGGGGCGGCACCACCGGCCGGCGGGCGGGCGGTCGACGGAACCGTGGTCCGGTCACGCCGTCAGGCGGTGTAGAGGATCTTCACCCCGTTGAGGCTCGTCGCCGAGACGGTCGTGCCGCGGACGCCGGAGTTGAGGTTGCGCCAGCCGTTGTTGCTCGCCGCCTCGTGGACCATGCCCCCGGCCACGGTGTAGACGTGCTTGACGCCGTTGACGTCCATCGCCGCCAGCGCGTCGGGGCTGATCCCGGAGATGCCCGAGTTCAGGTTGCGCCACCCGCTGTTGCTGGCCGCCTCGTGGACCGTGCCGCCGGCCACCGTGTAGACGATCTTCACACCGTTGTGACTGATCGCGGCCAGCGCGTTCGGGCTGACCCCCGAGATGCCGGAGTTGAGGTTGCGCCAGCCGTTGTTGCTGGCCGCCTCGTGGACCATGCCCCCGGCCACCGTGTAGATGATCTTCACGCCGTTGAAGTTGATCGCGGCCAACGCGTTCGGGCTGACCCCCGAGATGCCGGTGTTCAGGTTGCGCCAGCCGTTGTTGCTCGCCGCCTCGTGGACCATGCCCCCGATCACGGTGTAGATGTACTTGACGCCGTCGACGTGGATCACGGCGAGCGCGTTGTTGCTGACTCCCGAGATGCCGGTCCACAGGTTGCGCCAGCCCGTGTCGCTGGCCGCCTCGTACACCCGGCCGTCGTTGACCGTGTAGAGCAGCTTGTTGGTGCCCATGACCATCGACGCGGTGGTCGAGCCGGTGATGCTGTTGACCGGCAGCATCTGCCAGCCGCTGTGGCTGCCGGACTCGTACACCTGGCGGTTGGAGCTGACCTGCCCGCAGTTCTGGCTGGTCATGTTCCGGGCCGGCGAGACGGCGCCGGAGACGTAGAGCGGTCCCGTGTTCGGGCTGCCGTCGGAGGTGATGCCGGAGGGCACGCCGTTGAAGTACGCCTCGGTCTTGACGCCGTCGCGTGTCTGCTCGTAGTGCAGGTGCGGGCCGGTCGAGTTCCCGGTGCTGCCGACCCGGCCGATCTGCTGGCCGGTCGACACCCACTGCCCGGCGCGCACCGGCGGGGACTCGATCATGTGCGCGTAGCTGCTCCGCCAGCCGCCGCCGTGGTCGATCACCACGTACCAGCCGCCGCCGCTGGTCCAGCCGGCGAACGTGACGGTGCCGGCGTACGAGGCGAGGATCGGCCGGCCGTTGCTGGCGCCGCCGGTGAAGGTCATGTCGATGTCGTAGTCGTCATGCCCGTAGTAGGTGGCCATCCGCCAGGTCTCGCCGCAGGGGAACGGCAGCTGGAAGTTCGGCCGTGGGCCCGCGGCCTGGGCCGGTGCGGCCACGACAGCGATGGCGCCCACCATGGCGAGCAGCACGGCGCCGACGCCGGCGAGTGCCAGGCGGGCCGAGGTGAGGACGCGGGCGGGTAGACCCGTCATAGGGGAAGTTCCCTCCGGAGCCGGATTTGATGTTGATGGATGTTAGGGCAGCCATCACCATCCGGCGAGAGGGGGCGGACGGTTCCGTCCGGCGGGCGGAACCGACGGCGACGGGGCGCCGGGTCAGACGGCCACCGTCGTGCCGGCGAGCAGGGCGAGGATCGTCTGGTTCGCTTCCCAGCCGTCCGGGAACTTGACCGGCACGTCGAGGTGCACGGTCTCCGTCGACGGGTGGGCGTCCAGCAGCTCCCCGATCCCGGCGCGCGCCACCACGACGCACGCCTGGCGGTGCCGCGACGTCAACACGCAGAGCCGCCCCGACTCCAGGTGGAACGCGGTCGCGTCGCGCCGCCCCGACAGCGGGTGCAGCACGATCGTCACGTCGTACTCCCGGCCCTGGAGCCGGTTGGCGGTGTCGACGGTGATGCCGGCCCCCGCCGGCCCCAGGTGCGCGCGGATGGCGGCGGCCTGGTCGCGGTGGGCGGCCCCGACGGCGATCCGGTCGGCGGTGACCGGCGCGCCCGCCGGCGCGTGCTCGGAGACGGCGACCGCCCCCCGCTGGAGCACCCGCAGCGCCAGGGCCGCGCAGGCGGAGGCGGCCTCCGCATCGGTACGCAGGGTCTGCCGCGCCGGCAGCTCGTGCAGCGCCCAGCCGGTGGCAGCCGCCAGGTCCACCGTCCGGTCCAGGGCGTCGCCCGCCCCGGGCTCGCCGAGACGCAACGCCCGGTCGGCCGGGCCGGTGCCGGCGCGGAACCCGGTGAACGGGTAGAACGCCGCCGCGACAACCGGGGCCGCCGAGGCGGGCAGCCGCCACGACACCGGCAGCCGGTGCACCGGCAGCTCCGGGTTGTGCCGCAGCAGCACGGCCACCGCCGACTGCATCGGATCCCAGGTCAGGCCCGTCCAGCGGCCCGTCTCCACCGTCGAGAACGGGTCGAGCTGACCGGGATCGCCGACGAACAGCGCCCGCTCGAACCGCCCGGCCACGCGCAGCAGGGCGTCCGAGCGCATCTGGTACGCCTCGTCGACGATCGCCCACGGCCAGGAGCCCTCGGCGACCGTGGCCCACTTGGCGGCCGTACCGATGATGACGGCCGGGCCGCCCAGGTCGGCGACCTTGGCGGCGACCCGGACCGTCTCGTGGCCCCTGACCCGCTCGGACGGCCGGTAGTCGGCGGCGGAGAGCCGCCCGATACGCAGCTCGGGCGCCTTGCGCGCCAGGCGGTCGATGAGGTCGTCGACCTGCTCGTTGGTCTGCGCGATGATGATCAGCGGTTCGCCGGCGGCGGCCAGCTCGACGGCGGCGCGCACCACCAGTGTCGACTTGCCGGCCCCCGGCGGCGAGTCGACCACCACGCCGCGATGGTCGCCGGAGCGCAGGTCGGCCAGTACGGCGGCGATGACCCGCTCCGCCTCGACCGCCGGCGGCACCTCCAGCCCGGAGCGCATCGATTCCCCCTCCCCACCGATCACCGGGACACTACGCCTGCCCCACCGCCGAGCGGTGACGCCGTGCCCCGGTCACACCCCGCGCGACGGTCGGCCCCTCGACGGCCGGGGTGTCGGGGCTGGTGGTGCGGGGCGGACGCGGCGGGCCGCCACGGAACACCGGAACCGGGCCCCTACCAGCGCGAACCCCTCTAGCGTGAACGTGCGGGCGGGGACGCCTCCGTCCGGTAACCGGCCGTGTCGACCATGGGGGTGTCCGTGCGCGGGCCGAAACGTGGTCCGGTCTGGGCGGCCCAACTGTGGCTCCGCCAGCGCCGGCGCCGGTGGCGCACCCGACGCGAACGCCGGACGGAGCGGGACCGCCGCCGGCGGACCGACGAGCGGGCCGGCAACCGGGTCAGGTGGCGCTACCGCCGCTGGCTGCGGTGGAGCATCGTCGCCGTCGCCTGGACGTTGCTGGGCTGGACCCTGCTCTCCCTGGTCCTGACGGTCCTCGGCACCGAGCCGCACTTCCTGCGGGTGACCCGGTGGTGCGAGGGTGACCAGCCGAGGGCGTACTACTGCGGGCAGGTGCAGGGCTTCGTCAAGCCCCTGATGGCCGCGGCGCTGGGCGTCGCGTTCTTCTACTACTGGCGCTACGTCCCGGTCCGCCGCTGGTACCGGCGCAACGTGCTGCGCAACAGCCGGATGGTGCTGCCCAGCGTCGAACGGGGCCTCGACCCGAACGACGTCGTCGGCCGCGACGAGCTGTGCGAGCTGCTGATCCAACGGCTGCGCGACCGGGCGACCCGGCGCCCACTGCTGCTGGTGGGCGGCATCGGCACCGGCAAGACGGCCACCCTGGCACGCCTCGCGGAGATGCTGATGGCCGCCGACGTCGTACCGGTCGGGGTCGACCTGCGGAGCGTCACCGACCCGGAGAAGCTGAACTTCCGCGAGCTCGCCGTCGAACAGTTCGGACGCACCATCGACACCCGGCTGCGCGCGTCGGGCGAGGCCGACCGGATCTGGCGGAGGCTCTGGCTGGAGAACCGCCTCGTGGTGCTCGCCGACGGGCTGGAGGAGAGCCTCGCCGACGCCACCCAGCCCGCCGACCGGGACAGCGTGCTGCGGGACGCCATCCGGGCCGCCGTCCGCGAGCGGCTTCCCCTGGTGGTCGCCTCGCGGCCCGACGACCCGCTGCGCGGGCTGGACGCGCTGCTGCTGCAACTGGAGCCGCTCGCCCAGGGCCCCGCCCTCGAATACGTGCAGGCGCGGAGCCGCCGCTCCGAAGCGGGCCACCGGTGGGAGCGCATCACCGAACTGGTCAAGGCCGCCGACGTCGCGGACTCGCCGTTCTACCTGCGGGTCATCGGGCAGCTCCACGAGGTCGACCGGCTGGACCGCGTCGAGCCGGTGGGTCCGGGCCGGGTGGCGCTGCGCTGGTGCCTGCTGGAGGAGTGGTGCGCCGCCACCGTCGCCGGCGACCTGTACGAGGACTACGGCCTGCCGCAGGTCGAACGGTCCGACGCGATCGAGGTGCTCTCCGCCCTCGCCTGCATCGGACTGCGCGACAACCGGCTGTCGGTGCGGACGACGGAACTCACCGGCGGCGACGGCGCCACCGACGCCGGCCGGCGGTGGATCCTGACCGAGCTGCGCAACCGGCTGCGCAAGCTCGACGCCGGCAACGCACAGGACGTCGGGCTGGCCGAGACCACCGGCGACGCCCTGAACATCGTGGTGAAGCGGCAGGAAGGGGTGCGTTTCCAGCACGGGGTGATCCAGGCGTACCTCGGCGCGCGCTTCCTCACCGCCGCCATGCGCGACCCCGGCTTCCTCGACCGCGCCTTCGCCCACCACCACGGACCGGGGCGGGAACTGCTGGCCGCCCTCACCCTGCACACCCACAGCGCGGGCGCGTTCGCGCAACTGGACGGGCGACGCCAGCGGACCGTCCGGCCCGGAAACCTGCCCCGCCTCGGCGACGCCGTACGGCGCAGGGTGGGCCTGCCGGCGGAGAGCCGGGACGCGGTCGCCACCCGGAAGACGTCGATCGACCTCGTGCGGCGGCTCTGCACCGAGGCGGCGCGCACCCCGAACCGCACCCGGGCGCTGGAGATGTTCGCGGCCGCGCTGGAGATGGACGCCGCCACCGGGCACACCTCGCACCGGCGGCTGGCCGACACCATCCGCAGCGCCTGGTGCCACTACCAGGGCGACGGGTCCGTCACCGACCGCCCCCTCGAAGACGCCAAGATCGCCCTCGTGCACCGCTACGGCGACGCCGCCCGCCAGCTCGCGGAGCGGCCCCCCGATCCCACCGGGCTCCGGTCGCGGCGACCCACCCCGCAGTACGACCAACTGTTCCTGATGATGGCCGACGAGGGGTCCTACCTGCCCCGGCTGGCCGCGGCCCGCGAGATCGCCGCCGGCGGCAACGCGGCCGTCCGCGCGCTGCGCGGCCGGCTCTCCGACCCGCCGCGAGCGGACGGGTCACCGGGCCAGGAGCGCCTCGACGAGATACGGACCTGGATGATGCCGTCGCTGTTCCTTCACGCCGACGACGAGCACGAGCCCGGCGAACCCAACTGGCGGCACGAGGCCCACCGGGCCCTGCAACGCTGGGTGCACCGGCTGGCCTCCGACGCCACCGACGGGGCCCGCGTCTACGAGCTCACGCTCGCCCAGGGGTTCCGCCTCGCGGCGAACTGCCGGGTCTACCCGGCGCACCGCAGCCGGCTGATCGAGGAGGCCGAGAAGGCGCTGCGGCACTCCCGGTTCTGGTACTCGCACCTGGTGCTCATCCAGGCGCTGACCCTGCTGGCCCTGCCCCGCGATCCCGGCGAGACGCTGCGCGAGCGGGGCCACGGATCGGACCCGCGCGGACTTGTCGACTTCTGGACCTCGATCGCCGGCGGCGGCGACCGCGCCCCGCACCGCCACAGCGGCACCGACCACCCGCTCGTCCGCAAGGTCGCGGACCTGTGCGTCGAGTCGCTCGTCGACCGGCACCCCGAGCGACGCTGCTGGATCGACGAGCGGGAGATCGTCGGGCGGGTCGGGACGGTCAGCCCACAGCCCGGCATCCGCCGGCTCCAGGACTCCTGGCTGCCCGCCTCGCACGGCTGGGCCGTCCTGGAACCACGGGCGCAACGGCTGCTGGCCGACGTGATGCTGCTGCTCAACCTCGCCGACCGGGGCCGGGACAGCACCGAGCGGGCCCGCCGGCTCACCCGCGCCAGCCGGCCCGAGCTGCCGCCGTGCCTCACCATCGACCGCACCGCCATGCGGGTCACCCTCAGCCGCCGCCAGGCCCACGACGTCCAGCCCGGCTCCACCTGCGTCGACGACTGCCCGTTCCGGCTGTGCCCGCTGCCGCCGAAGGGCGACGAGCTGCCGTACCAGATGGAGGAGGTCTTCTGCGCCCACCAGATCGACCTCGTCGGGCACTGGTTCCGGCCGGGCGCGCGGGCCGACTGGCAGGCGGTCAACCGCAGGGACCTGCGCGCGTTCTGGCACGAGATGTCCGAACGGATGGCCCCCGCCTGGCGCAAGTGAACCGTACGGCGTCCGGCACTAGGCTTCGACGCATGTGGACGTCGCGATGGCACGGCCTGGCGGCGAGGGTGGCCCTGGTGCCGGTGGTCGGCCTCGTGGCCGTCGTCGGCCTGGTGGTGCAGGCGTCCGGCATCGACACCGACGCCGAACGGGCGGCGCTGTTGGCGGTGCTGGCGTCCTCCGGCGCGCTCTACCTCCGCCGCCGCCATCCGGTGGCGGTGGGCGTGGTGGCGCTGGCTGCCGTCGGCGCGTACGGCGCGCTGCTGCACCGGCCCGGCCCGATCATGCTGGTGTTCGTCGTGGCGCTCTACACCGTCGTCGACGAGGGGCATCTCGGGGTCGCCGTCGGGCTCGGTCTCGCCTCGGTGGTCGCCTTCGCCGTCGCGGACAGCTACAACCGGACGGCCGAGAGTGTGAACGGGGCGACGCTGCTGCACGCCGGTTGGCTCGTCGCGGTCATCGTGGGCGTGACCCGCAACCGCCGGGCCTACCTCGCCGAGGCGCAGGCCCGGGTGCTGGCCGCGGAGCAGGGCAAGGAGGAGGAGGCCCGGCGACGGGCCACCGAGGAGCGGCTGCGCATCGCCCGTGAGCTGCACGACGTGCTCGGTCACCACCTCTCCCTGATCAACGTGCAGGCCAGCGCCGCGCTGCACCGGCCGGACCCCGACCGGTCCGCGCAGGCGCTCGCCGCGATCAAACAGACGAGCAAGGAGACGCTGCGGGAGTTGCGCACCACGCTCGGCATCCTGCGGCGGGAGGACGCGGCGCCGACCGGGCCCACCCCCGGCCTCGACCGCTTGTACGAGCTGGTCACGACGGCCGGGCGGTCCGGGTTGGAGATCCGCACCGAGCTGGCCGAGACCCGCGCGCTGCCACCGGAGGTCGACCTGGCCGCGTACCGGATCGTCCAGGAGGCGCTCACCAACGTCACCCGGCACGCCAGCGCGACCGCCGTGGTGATCCGTGTCAGACCGGACCGCGACGACGTGCTGCTGGAGGTCGAGGACGACGGCGTCGGCACGGCGGGCCAGCCCGGCAACGGGATCCTGGGCATGGGCGAGCGGGCCCGGGTGCTGGGCGGCTCGCTGACCACGGGCCCGGGCGTGGACGGCGGCTTCCGGGTACGCGCCCGCCTGCCGGTACCGCCCGTCCCGGTGCCGGCGGGCCCGCCCGCGCCCCGACCGGAGCCGGAGGGCGCGGCGTGATCCGGGTGCTGCTCGCCGACGACCAGACCCTGGTGCGCGCCGGATTCGGGTCCATCCTGGGCGGCGAGGACGGCATCGAGGTGGTCGGCGAGGCCGCCGACGGAGCCGAAGCGGTGCGGCTCGCCCGGCAACTGCGGCCGGACGTCGTCCTCATGGACGTCCGGATGCCCCGGCTGGACGGCCTGTCCGCCACCCGGGAGATCGCCACGAGCTCCGACGCCCGCGTGATCATCCTGACCACGTTCGACCTGGACGAGTACGTCTACGGCGCGCTGCGGGCCGGCGCGAGCGGTTTCCTGGTCAAGGACACCGAGCCCGCAGAGCTCATCCACGGGGTGCGGGTGGTGGCGCGCGGCGACGCGCTCATCGCACCGTCGATCACCCGCCGGCTGATCTCCGAGTTCGCCGCCCGGGCCACGCACCCGGATCCGGGGCCGCGGCTGAGCGCGCTGACGGAGCGGGAGCGTGAGGTGCTGACGCTGGTCGCCGCCGGCCTGTCCAACGACGAGATCGCGGCGCGGCTGGTGCTGAGCCCGGCCACCGCGAAGACGCACGTCAGCCGGATCATGACCAAGACCCGGGTCCGGGACCGGGCCCAGTTGGTGATCCTCGCGTACGAGTCCGGCCTGACCGTTCCCGGCTGGCTCGCCCGCTCCTGACGGCGACCTCCGCGGCACCGCACCGACCCGGCGCCCTGGCTAATCGGCGATCAGGCGCCCTGGCAGTTCAGCGATCCAACGCCCTGGCCAGTCGGCGATCAGGCGGTGCGCCGGGCACGCACCAGGGCCAGCCCACCGAGGACCACGGCGACCAGTCCCACCACCAGGGCCACGTAGGCCCCGCCCCGCCCGTTCCCGGTGCCGATACCGCTGTCGGAGGTGACCACGACCAGCCCGCCGAGGGCGACGCCGATCAGCCCCGCGGCCAGCGCCACGGTGGCCCCGAGCCGGCCGGAGCCGGTGCCGAAGCGACCGGCGGGGCGGGCCAGAGCCAGCCCGCCGACGATCACGCCGGCCAGCCCCAGCAGGGCGGCGACGGTGGCCCCGAGTCGTCCGGCGCTCATGGTGTAGGCGCTGGTGGCGGCAAGCAGGTGACGGACGTTCATCGAGGATCCCTTCGCTCGCATGACGAGTACAGCCGGCAGCGTATGTACCGGCGTGGTCACGGGTCGTCATGCCGGAGTTGGCGATGGGCCTACCACCCGGGTTGCGCGCGCCCGGGGTGACGTACCCCCCTGGTTGTCCCACGCCCTCGTCAAGGGCAGGGCGGGCAGGACTAGTCGCCGGCACGTCGGGTACCCGCGGCCGGGATACGGAGGTGACGCGCGGATGACGAAGTTCCTGTTCATGGCGACCTACACGGTCGAGGGGATCAACGGGTTGATGAGGGAAGGCGGGACGAGACGCGCCGAGGTGATCCAGGCGTTGGTCGAGAACACCGGTGGCCGGGTGGAGTCCTTCCACTTCGGGCTCGGCCCGCACGACGCGTACGTGATCTGCGATCTTCCCGACCAGCAGACCGCCGTCGCCCTGGCCACCACGATCCGGGCGGCCGGCGGCCTGGACACCCGGGTCAACCCCCTGCTGACCCCGGAGGACATGGACGGGGCGCTCCAGCTGAACATGCCCTACCGGCCGCCGGGAGGCTGACCCGTCGACCCGGACGCGGAGCAGGGCGGGCACGACCCGCTCGGTCATGCCCGCCCTGCCGACGTCGTCCGTCTCGTTCGTGCCCTTGTGCTGCGACCGCGCGTACGGTCAGCCGACGCGTTGGCGGGGGCGGGTCAGGGCGAACCCGACCACGCCCGCGACGGCGGCCAGGATGCCGCCGCCGACGGTCCAGTACCAGCGGGACGACAGGCCCGGCCACCGCACCCAGTCGAACCAGCCGTCCTCCTCGTCACCGGCCGCCCCCGGAGCCGGAGTGCTGGCGGTCGGATCGCCGGCGAGCACCTTGCCCGGGTTCACCGCCGGGACCAGGGGCTCCTTCAGGTCGCCACCCTCCGGCTCGGTGTCGCCGTCGGACTCCACCCCGACCAGCAGGCTCACCTCGATCGGCAGGCCCAGCTCCTGCTCCGGCAACTCGATGCCGGACAGCCGGACGTAGTAGGTGCCCGGCAACGGGTCACCCGACCACGGCTCGGCCCACGAGCGCACCTGGCGCAGCTCGCAGTCGAGTTCGACGGTGGCGGCACTCTTCGACGCCACCGGGGTCTGCGCCCCCGCGACACACGCCTGCCGGCGGCGCAGCCCGTCGAAGACCTCGATCGTCCAGGTGGAGTCGCCCTTCCGGCTCGCCGCGGCGGGCAGCGACACGGTGGCCGCGACGTGATGGGTGTCCCCCGCCGCAGCCGTGAACGACCAGTACAGGTAGTCGCCCACGGAGGCGCCGACCCGTACCGGCTGGCCGGGGCTGATCCCGGCGGCGGTGAGGAACGAGGTTCCGGCCTTGTTGATGGTGGCGGCCCCCGGCGACGGGGTGGGCGTCTCCGCGCCGGCGGCGGCCGGCAGCGCGACGGCGATGCCGGTGGCGGCGAGCAGCACCGCCGCCCGGCGGGCCGAGATCGGGGCCTTCGTCATCGGGTCCTCCAGACCGCGACCCACCAACGGGTCAGCCAACCAACGATCAACCCACTGAGCAGGCCCGCCAGCATGAGTACGCCCAGCAGCACCCAGCCCCGGCCGAGACCCGGACTGTTCGGGGCGGGCGACGCGTCGACCAGGTCGATTGTCAGTTCGAGCGGCATGCCCGGAGCCGCACCGGCGCCCGCCTTCGCGGAGAACGAGTTGCTGACCACCAGGCAGACGACGGTGGGCTCGGGAGCCTTCTCCGTCGACTCCGTGAAGACGCCGCCCTTGTCGTCGTCCGCCGACTCCTCCTCGTCCTCGTCGTCCGCCGCCGACCAGCGCACGCCTGTCGACAGCACGTCGGTGCGACCGCTGCCGGCGTCGTTGCCCCGGACCAGTTCCCGCCCGTCGGTGGCGGTGGCCCGCAGCAGTACGCCGTAGTCCCGATTCAACGGCCGGTCCAGGCCGATGCTCACCGAGGCCCGCAGCTCCTGCCCCGGCTGGACCGGGATCCGGTACCACCGGTGCTCCTCGAAGCGCTCCCGGTCGGTGTAGACACCGGGGGTGAGCACGGGCGCCTTGGCGCAGACGTCGGTGCCGGCCACCTTCGCCGGCGTCTTCGTGTGGGTGTCCTTGGCCCGTTCGACGATCTGCTTGATCCGCCGGGTCAGGTCGTCCTTGCTCTGCGCGGAGGTGTACGTCCCGCCGGTCGCCGAGGCGATGCAGACGAGCTGCTTGCGTACCTTCTCGTCCGGGATGAGGCCGAGCGTGTCGACCACCAGGTGGGTGCCCTGGGCGGCCAGCTCGCGGGCCACCTCGCAGGGGTCCGGTGGCGCGCAGGTGTCCTCGCCGTCGGTGATGAGCACGATGCGCCGGGTGGTCTCGCCGGAGCCGAGGTCCTTCGCCGCCTCGCGCAGGGCCAAGCCGACGGGGGTGAAGCCGGTCGGGCGCAGGGTGGCGATGGCGTTCTTGGCCTTCACCCGGTCGACGGGGCCGACCGGTACGAGCTGCTGGGTGTCCTGGCAGCCGACCTTCTTGTCGTCCCCGCCGTAGGTGGCGCCGAGGACGCGGATGCCGAGATCCGTCGTCTCGGGCAGCGCGTCCACGACGTCGTTGAACGCCTCCTGGGCCACGGCGATACGGGAGCGCCCGCCGATGTCCTTGGCGCGCATCGAGCCGCTGACGTCGAGCACCAGCTCCACCTTGGGCGGCTCGACGGGTTCGGTCTCGTGCTCGTCGGCGTAGGCGGGAGGCACGCCCAGTGTCGGGAAGGCCACCAACAGTCCTAACAGGACTGCTGGGAGCCGTCGTTTGATCATCACAGGCGCCGATCCTAGTGATCACCAAGCTCTCGCCCGACCGGGCGGCCTCGTCAATATCCACTGCGGACTGATCGACCTCATCGAAAGCCACACCCGGGGAATAGGCATCAATTACGCTTGCCCATCATGTCGGCCGCCTCTCGCAGAGCCGCGCCGGACACCTCCGTATCGATGGGTCGCGGGCACGACGGCAGCGGACGGAACACCGATCTGCCCACGCTCGGTCAAAGCTCAAGCCCGCACCTACACCCCCCGTTGCCGGCTCGTCGCCGGCCTGACCCGCGTCCCACCGAAGGAGTACCAGTGCCGCTGTATGAAATCGACGGCGACCGCCTGCGCCGGCACGACGCGGCCCGCTTTGCCGCCCTCGGCATCTACGAACGCGACGACCTACAACGGCTGCTGCGTGACGACATCGCCGTGCTGAGCCCGGACCTGCTCGTCGTCGCCGAGGAGTTCGGCAACTGGGAGGACTCGAGGCGCCGGATCGACCTGCTGGCCGTGGACAAGACCGGGCATCTGGTGGTCATCGAACTCAAGCGCACCGATGACGGCGGGCACATGGAGCTTCAGGCTCTCCGGTACGCAGCGATGGTCTCGGCGATGAGCTTCGACGAGGTCGTCGCGGCCTACGAGGACCACCTTTCCCGGATCCGGTCGGACGAGGACGTCGACGCCAGATCGGAGTTGCTCGCCTGGCTCGATCTAGGAGACAGCGACGAGGCGCCGATCATCTCCTCCGACGTGCGCATTCTGCTCGTCTCGGCGGACTTCGGGCGGGAGCTGACCACCGCCGTGCTGTGGCTCAACCGTTTCGACGGCATGGACGTACGCTGCGTCCGGCTCATCCCGTACCGGATCGACGGACGGGTCCTGCTGGACATCCAGCAGGTCATCCCACTGCCCGAGGCGGCCGACTACCAGATCCGGGTCGGTCGCAAGGTCGCTGAGCAGGAACGGCGAGGCACCGACAACCGGGATTGGACCAGGTATCACATCATCGTCGAGGGCCAGGTGCTGCCGGACGAGAACAAGCGCCGAGCAGTGCGGCTGATGATCGAGAAGCTCATCCAGCGAGGGGTGCCGGCGGCGGCGATCGGCGGCGCGCTGTCGCCGGGCCGGTTCCGGCCCATCGAGGGCGAGCACCACGGCGAGGATGAGGTGCGGGTTGCGCTCGCCGATCAGTACCCCGGCGTGAAGGTCAGCCGCTGGTTCACGGAACACGCTCTGGTGCAGGACGGCCGGACGTGGGTGGTACGGAAGGTGTGGGGCCGCAACACCGAGCCCACCCTCACCACGCTGCGGGACTCGTTTCCCGAGGCGAAGGTCGGCTTCCAGCAAGCGACTCCCGGCCCCGCTGCCGGGCAGGCGTGACGCGATGGCTGCCGCCGACCTCACCGCCGTCACGGTCAGGCGATCCGGGGCGGCGTCGCGGTCAGGCGGCGAAGCCGCGCCGGCCCTGGGAGGCGTCACCCGGTAGCGGGAGGTCCTCGACGTGCTGCCACTCCAGCTCGTCGTTCTGCCGTAGTCCCGCCTCGCCCCAGGAGACGCGGAGCAGCCCGGCGTCCGAGTTGCAGGCATAGCCGACCAGCAGCACCTTCGGCTCGACGGAAAGTCGCTCGGCTGCTTCCCGCAACTCCGACCGGTCGCGGGATTCCTGGTCGTTGAGCGGCATGAACGGCAGGGTGTCCTGCTGGTAGCGCGGCTTCGGGCCGTACAAGTCGAGCAGGTCGCGGGCGAAGCGACTGAAGGTGCGCCCCGGTCGGACCCGTGCGATCTCGAGGTCGCTCCTGGTGGAGTAGTGCCAGGGCAGCAGGAAGTGCCCCGAGCAGACGGTGATCCTGAACTGGGCACCCGGTGGCCGCAGGTCCGTCACGTCGGGCAGTTCCCGTAGGTGCTGGTGCAGTTCCTCGTACTGGACCAGCCAGCGCACGGATCCGAAGGCATGGTCACTGGTCATCTCGGACGCCTCCCGGGCGTCCATGGCGCGCTCGACGGCCCGCTTGAGGGCCGCCGGAACGCGCTTGCGCAGCGTCACCGCCTGGGCGAACCCGAACTTCTCGATCGACCACTGCGACGGCCCGTCCGCAACACGCACATCGATCACCCCTCGTGTCCTGTCGCACACGCTCCGACATAGACAATCTCACGGAGATCGATGTCGAACCAGGGGGTCTCACGGCATTCCGGCCACCTCCCGGCGGTGGGCGCGCAGCGCGGCGGCGTTCGGACGGTCCGCCGCCCGGGTCGGCAGGCGCAGCTCCTCGCCGTGCCAGCTCCCGTAATGCGCGGCCTCCGCCTTGACCCGAACGCGGAGTTGTTCGTCGACCCAGATGAGGCCCCGGTCGAAGAGGTTGTGCACGTCGGCCCGGAGCAGCAGACCGTTGGTCACCCGGTTCGTGGCGGGTCCGTCGTACGGCGAGATGTGAGCGGCCTGGAGGGCGGCCCCGGTGTCGCAGCCGGTGATCGCGCAGCGTCCCCCGTACGCCTCCAGGAGCCGGCGCCGGAAGTCGGCCTGCCCCTGGCGGGCAGTGACCTCCACGAGCCTCCGGCGACGCCCCTCGGGCAGGGCATCGGGCTCCGGCGCGCCGACCGCCTCCAGCGCGTCAACGAGCCGGGCGCGCTCGGTTGCGCTCATCCCCCGCACGCCACGCACCGACCCGGTTGGCACCCCGGGCAGGTTCTCTTCGTTGCTGCGCAGATGCCGGGTCAGCTCGGCATCCCACCGGATGGGCACCCGCCACTCCGACCCGCCTTCCGTCGCCTGCTGATAGGGGTCGTCCCAGGCGACGCCCGCCGCGACAAGACGAGCGGGTGGCTTGGTGGTGTACGCCCAGATCCGGTCGCCGGCGGCGATCTGGTGGTAGCCGGCGGCGAGCCGCAGGTCGGCCACCGCGCCGCTGTGGAAGTACTCCCACACATCTCCCGATGGGCTGCCGTCTCCGTCAACCGGGTAGACCCAGTCGGTGTGTTCGTGCCGGCCGAGCACCGCATCGGCGAGTGGCTGACTGTGTCCCCGAGCGTGCAGGGTCCGCGACCGCAGTAGTGGTTCGGTGAGGGCACGGGCGGCGAGGACGACACGCTCGTCCCCGAGCACCGCGATCAGGTCGTCGACGCCACCGGCGAGGCACTCCTGGTCGGGTCCGGCATCGACATAGTCAGACGGCCACCGGGTGATGCCGGGATGGGCCGCCCGGAAGGCCGCGGGCGTCCAGCGCGCGTCGAGCACCGACTTGCGGACGACCATGAAACCCTCGGCCCGGGCGTCGGCGGCCGGCTCGGTCGGCTCGTGCAGCACGAACGTCTCCATCGTCTTCAAGGAGATTGCCGACAGTCGTGGCGGGTCCGTCCTGGTGCCGGGCAGGCAGGAAAGTGCCCAGTACTCCCGCTCGGTGGCCGCCGCGTCCGGCACGACCGCGTCGAGGTAGGCCCGGTTGGCCGCCACCACGGAGTCGAAGTACGAAAGCTCCGCCAGCCGTGCGAAGCGGCTCGCGGCACCCGTGGACGTGACCTGTTGCCCGGGCAACAGCTGGTTGAAGCGTGGAGCGATCCGGGTTAGCAGGGCCTCCTTGAGCGCCTTCGGCTCATCCGTCTCCCGCCACCTGATCTCGCACCGGCCGAGCCACGCGGCGATCTCGTCGGTGGTCGCCTGCCGGCCGAGTTCACCGTCGAGCAGCTCGCCGACCTGCTTGTGCAGCACCGACGAGCCCCGGTTGCCCCGCAGGTGGGCTCGGAGTCGTTCCCGAAGAGTCCGCCCCGTCTCACCCACATAGACGATGTCGCCGTCGAGGATGACGACGTGTGTTCCGGGCGCGAGCGGTGCCCGGTCGGCCGTGTCCCGGTTGAACGGCTTCGGTTCGGTGAAGGTGGCGAGCAGACCGTCGAGAGTGGAGTCCGGCATCCCGGGAGGCTACCGGGGCCGAAGGTCATTCGCGGTTTCCAGGGCTCGGGACCGCCAGGATCAGTGCCGCCGGGCATCCGCCGCCGGGACGGCGACCGTTCAATGGGCGGCCCGCCGGGCTAGCGAGCGCTCCTCGGCGTGCCGGGTCTGCCAGGTGCGCAGCGCCTCCTTGATGCGGTGGTTCTCGGCGCGGGTGAGGTCGAGCTGGCGGGTGCGGTCGCGCAGCTCGTGGGCGAGGCGGCACAGCAGGGCGTCGACCTCGTCGACCCGGTAGCCGCGCCGGCCGAGCGGCGTACGCGGCAGGGCGACGTCGAGGACCCGGTCGGGGGTGAGCGGGCCGGGCAGGGCGTGGCGACTGCGGTAGACGGCCATCAGGGCACCAGCTCCGCCGGCAGGTGGATACGGTCGGCGGGCACCCCTGCGGCGAGCAGCCGCAGCCGCGCGCCGGCGAGCATCGGGGGCGGGCCGCAGACGTACACGTCGTCATCGGGGCGGCGGTGGTCGAGGGCGATCGTGAGGGCGTCGCCCTGCTCGGCGGGCTCGGCGCCGGGGTCGTGGCTGAAGGCGGGCACGACGGTCAGCCAGCCGTGGGCATGCTGGAGCTTGTCGAGGGCGGTCGCGTCGTACAGGTCCGCGAAGGTGCGCGCGCCGACGACCAGGGTCACCCGCCGGCCGTCGGGCGCGGCGGCGACCTGCTCGACCAGGGCGCGCAGCGGCGCCAGCCCGGTGCCGCCGGCCACGAGCAGGAGGTCCCGCCGCGCGGACGGGTCCAGGCACAGCCCGGCGTCGCGCGCCGGGCCGAGGTGGAACAGCTCGCCGGGGCGTACGTCGTGGACGAGGCTGTGGGCGACGGCCCCGGCGGCGACGGCGCGGACGTGCAGCTCGACGGTGCCGTCGGGGCGCGGGGCGTTGGCCGGGGAGAGCCAGCGCCAGCGGCCGGGCCGGCGCGGCGTGCAGACTCCGACCGCCTGGCCGGGCCGGTGGGGCAGGCGCTGCCAGGGGCGTACGGTCAGGATCGCGATCGTGTCGCACGGCCGGTCGTGGCCGATCACCTCGGCGGGGCACCAGGCCGGGCCATCCTCGGCGCGGGCGGTGGCACGCCGCACGGCCTCGTCCGCGCGGCGGCCGGCGTGCTCCCAGGCGTCGGCGAGCCGCGACGTCCACAGTGGGCGGGCGCGCCGGGCGACGGCGGCGAGCAACGCGTCGCCGATGGTGGCGGCGTGCGGCAGCAGGCCATGCTGGCGGTACGCGCGGCCGAGCACCGCCAGCAGCGCCGCCTGCCCGGCCGGGTTGTCGCCGCCGACTGTGAGGCGGCCGAGCCCGGCGAAGAGCAGCGGCGCGTCCCGTTCGGGCAGCAGGCCGGGGCGGCGGTCCTCCAGCGTGCACCAGAAGTCGTCGGCGCCCCGCTCGACGGCTGCCTCCCAGGCGGCGGCGATGCTCACGCGCCCACCTCCCCGGCGAAGGCCCGCCGGGCGCGGGCGATCCGGTCGTCGGGCTCGTCGAGCGCCCAGAGCACCCCCGCCAGGTAGTCGACGACGCGCCGGTGCTGCTCCTCCGACAGGCCGAACCCGCGCCACGGGTCCGTCGCCGGCTGGCCTTCGGCGGCAGCGGCGAGGCCTGCCGCCAGGTGCGCGCCGAGCCGCCCCAGGTCGACCCCGATGAGGTACGGCGACAGCTCCGCGTCCGCCACTACGAGCCGCAGCCACCGCCCGACCACCTCCTGCTCGCTCACGCCCAACTCCTCGGGGGTGTAAGGAAGGTGCCCTTGTCAACGGATTCGGTAGAGGAAGGGCCCCTTGCCAACGGTTGGAGTGGCGCCGGGGTGGGCGGGAGCGGAGCTGTGTCGTTCGGGAATCGACGCAGTTCCGGAGCCAGCACCCGCCCCGGGCCATGCGTCCACCATTTCTGAGCTGCGGAAAGAGCAGAACGACCACGCACTGCACTTGGCCGGTAACTGCACTGCATCTACTGCCGGTAAGGTGCATGATGACTGTTCTCGACGTGATCGAAGGCGGCACGATGACACCCGTGCAGCGATGGACCGGCCGCGAGACAAAGGCACTCCGCTATGCACTCCGCATGAGCATCCGTGACTTCGCCGCGCACCTGGGCGTGGCCGAACGGACCGTTTCCAAGTGGGAAGCCGGCGGGAAGAGCGTGAACCCCCGCCCTGAGATGCAGGCGGCCCTGGACACTGCCCTCGCTCAGGCTGCCGACGAGGCTCGACGCCGGTTCGCGGCAGCGCTTCCTCACGCAAATCTGCCGGCTCCGGCCTCCGGAAACGGGCTCGACCTTGGAGCCGCCGCGTGTGGGCAGGTTGCGCGGACTCGTCAAGCCCTCGGACTGAGCGTCGGAGACTTCGCCGCCGTGCTGGCCCGGACGCTGACCTGGCGGCCCACCAGAGACGACGTCACCAACTGGGAGACGAGCACGGTCCCACCCGGCGACGTGATCCTCGCCCTCTCGGCGATTCTCGACCCGTCCGGCGCGGGCAACCTGGATGAGGCGCGGATCGGAGACCTCATCGCCGTCCACCCGAACCGCTCCGAGTTCTCGACCAACCTTCCGCCTGATCAACTGCTCAGCGGCGCGAGCACCGTGCGCGCCGTGGGCCTGTCGCTCAACCTCCTGTCTCAGGGTTACCCGGATCGCCGCTGGCACGACCTGGTCGAGGCCGGTGCGCACGTCCGCCTTCTGTTCCTCGATCCGTCTGGGCAGGCTGTCCAGGCACGCGAGGCGGAGGAAGGCTTTCCGGCAGGGCAGTTGTCCGGGCTGACGAAGCTCAACATCGAAACGCTGATGCGTGTGCGTGACCGGCTGCCCGACGGGCTCCAGGACCGCATGGAACTGGCGGTCTACGACGACACGTTGCGCTTCAACGTAATCCTGGTCGACGATCTCTGCGTCGCGCAGCCGTACTTGGCGGAGAGCCGAGGGGTCGACTCCCCCGCGTTCGTCGCCAGGCGGAGACAGGCTCGCGGCTGCCTGTATCCGGTGTTCGAGCAGCACTTCGAGACGCAGTGGCGACGGGGGCAGCAGTTGTGAGCGACTACGGACCACTGTTGCCTGTTGCGATCGAGGCGGTTGCACGGGCGGCCGAGGACATGCGGCGTAAGCCACCGGGCGCGCTCACGACCAAGGGCGACCGCGACATGGCGTCCGCCTTGGACTACGAGATCGAACGCAGCGTCCGCGAGCTTCTCCGTATCGCGACTCCCGACATCGGGTTCCTCGGCGAGGAGGACGGCCTCAGCGGGTCGGGTGAGCTGCAGTGGGTGCTCGATCCAATCGATGGGACCGCCAACTTTGTGCGAGGCATCCCGTTCTGCGCGGTGTCGCTCGGGCTGCTGCACCACGGCGAGGCGGTTCTCGGGGTCATCGAATTGCCCTTCCTCGGCAACCGTTACGCCGCCGCGCAGGGCGACGGCGCAACGGTCGACGGCAAGCCGATTCGGGTGAGCCAAACGAGCCGGCTGAGCGAGGCGATCGTAGCGATCGGCGACTATGCGGTGGGCGAGGGTGCGACGGACAAGAACCGACTCCGGCTAGCGCTGACCACGCAGCTCGCCGAGTCCGTGCAGCGTGTGAGGATGACTGGCTCGGCGGCGCTTGACCTGGCCTGGCTGGCCGAAGGCAAGGTTGATGCCGCACTCACGCTGTCCAACCGTCCCTGGGACATGACTGCGGGAGTGACCATCGCACGAGCGGCAGGAGCTCAACTGGTGGATCAGGACGGGACCCGGCACGACGTGAACTCGTCCGTGACACTTGGCATCACGCCAGCCCTGCTCGAAGACACCCTCGGCCTGTTTGCGAGAGCGGCTGCTTGACATAGCCGAACGTGCCCAAGCGCTGACTGCGGCCAGCCCCGCGGTGACCTGAGCACAGGCACAGCGGGTTCACTTCATGTGCAGACAACGCGACGGCAGGATGCGTCGAGGAGTTGGGCATGTCCGCAATGACGACACCCCGTCAGAATCTTCCACGTCTTCGGCGTGGCGACGGCGCGTTCGCCGAGGTTCGAATCTTGGACGTGATGCGGATGGCCGACCTCTACGGTGAGGCAGACGAGTGCGTCGACGCTTGAACGGTGTCCAAGACGTCGCCGCCAGCGCCTTGATAGCCCTTCCCCTCTTATATCGGACCGCAATCAGGTGCACCCTGAGGGCAACGCCGATACTCAGACGGGAGTTGTTCGGCTGGCTCGCCCTAGGCGACATGGATGACTAGGAGCCCTGATTGCGGGATGGCTACAGGGCGAGCCATCCCCTAGAGTGTCCACATGAGCTTGACGGTGTCAGCGACCGAGGTTCTCCGACCGCGCCTGCTAAGCATCCCGAACTACCAACGCGGCTACGCCTGGGAGCAAGAGCAGGTGCAGGATTTCCTCGACGACCTCAGCCTCCTAGAACCCGGCAAGACTCATTACACGGGTACAATTGTTTTGCTTGGCGGCGGGGAGCCCTTAGTCGACGACGAGTCGAACGCCCTCGTGCGAGCGGATGTCGTCGACGGACAGCAGCGTCTGACAACGTTATGCCTACTACTAAACGAGCTGCGCCGTGCCCTCCAGGTGGCTGGGCGCGAGGATGCCGCCCAGGGCCTACGGCGCCAGTTCCTCCTCATCTCGGAAAAGGGCGTACCTCGCAACAAGCTCCAAGTCGGCCCCGACTCCGTAGCCGTGTGGACGGCGTTACTCAACGACACGCCCGTGCCCCCGCCAGAGACGCTTTCAGCCAAGAGGCTTCAGCGCGCAGCACTGCAGATACGACAGCACGTGGAGGAACTGGCCTCCAAGTCAGACGACCACGTGGACGCACTGTTTTCGCTGCGAAACCTCGTCGTGACCGGGTTGCATTTCACGCTATACACACTGAACCAGCAGGCGGAAGTAGGCGTCATTTTCGAGACGCTTAATGACCGTGGCAAGCCCCTCACAGAGCTTGAGAAGGTCAAGAACTACCTGCTCTTTTTGGCCGCCAGGCTCCCAATTGGACAGCAGGAGGCCCTGGCAGATCGCATTAACGCTGCCTGGTCCACGATCTACCGGCTTCTGCTAGAGGTAGCGATGGTATCGCCAGCCGGTGAGGACCAATTCCTCCGCGCTCACTGGCTCGCTGCAGTCGACCCGGTCCCAACTAGATGGAGGGGCACCAAGTCACTCAAGGCACACTTTCCGAGGCAACAATACCTCGGCAAGCCAGAACTATTGATTCGAGAAATCGGAGACTACGTTGATTCGCTAGCTAGAGCAGCGCGCGCGTACGCCGATTCGCTCCGACCCAAAATTCAGGCCTTTGCAGATTTCGGACCGCTCGCAAGTAAGGCGCGCAGCGCCCACGAGCGCTTGTCGCGAGCAGGTACGGTCGCTGTCTTCCAGCCACTTATGCTCGCACTCCGTGAGCGATCCCCTGGCGATGGTCAGACCTATTTAAAGGTGCTCGATTTGTGTGAGCGTTTCGCCGTGCGCACCTACCTCATCGGAGGATATCGCGCCGACGCAGCGCAAACACGGCTTTACCGCCTTGCACACGAGGTGTACATCGGAAAACGCACGCCTTCGTCCGTCGAAACCGCGCTACGCGCGCTTGCCTTGGACTACGCCAATGACACCTACGTCCGCCAGTCGCTGTTAGACACTGAATTCAACTGGTACCGCTGGGGAGCATTAAAATTCTTCCTCTACGAGTACGAACTGAATCTGCTTGGCGGGGCAACACCAGAGATCAATTACACCTTCTTCGAAAAGAGCAAGCGCGAAAAGACAATCGAACATATCCTGCCACAGGCCGCCAATTCATCATATTGGCAAAAACGCTTCGACAGGAACGAACGACGGCAACTTACGCACGCCTTGGGAAACCTCGTCCTAACAAGGGACAATAGCGCCTACTCGAACAAAGACTTTCCCAATAAGCGTGGAGCCGCTGGACCTGGCATTGCGGCGACGGCTTGCTACGCTCAAGCACCACTCGCACAAGAGCAGGAACTAGCCCGCCTTGCCGATTGGACCCCGGAGGAAGTGCTAGCCCGACAAGAGCGTCTCGCGGACTGGGCACTTAAGCGCTGGGCAATCGATTTTTCAGATTTTGACCTAGGCATCGAATTGGAAGATGAGGAAGATCCAAGTGATGACCCTGCAGATCCGAAGCCTGCGGATCTCATTATGAATGAGTAGCACTACCGTTAGGCTATTGCGCGTCCCTACAAAGCAGGAGGAGACTGAGCACCCTCAAGGGGTCGCTATGATCAGGGGCAGTGCGATCGCAGTCAACGGAAGGGATTCAACGTTAGCTGATCCCAGCGCCCGGCCACAATGGCGCTGCCTATCGATGACACTGCGGCAGTCGCTGGTCTCCTCAGCCCTCTAGCGGCAAGGTTCTAGCACGCGAAACCTTGTGCACGGCACCCTTTACCGCTGCGACATGCTCCACGACCGCCGCTCCTACAGCCTTCGCCAGCAGTGGCGGCACCGCATTTCCGATGAGACGCCCGAGCGGCGCGAACTGTGCCGGCTCGCCCGGCTGGGCGAATTCGTAGTCCTCGGGAAAGCTCTGCAGGATAGCAGCTTCTCTCAGTGTCATCGCTCGGTCCTGTTCGGGGTGCCCGAACCGCCCGGCTCCGAAGCTGTACGACAAGGTGGTGATCGTGGGCGATGGCTCGTCCCACTTCATGCGGGCATACACGTTCCGGAACGTTGCACCTGACGCCTTTCGGTGGCAAGGAGCGCGCAGTTCCTCCGGCCATTCCTCCCAGCTGCCGCCAGGGCTGGACCGCTTGATTCGCTCGAGGTTCAGCGGTGTCAGCGTGCGGCTCTTGTGGAGGGGGTCCGCAGAGTGGGTCTCGCCGTGTCCGATGGGCGGCAGGCCTCCGATCGCCTGACGAACGGTGGTGTACTGGACAGGAGCGACGGCACCCTTGGGCACAGCGATGTCACCGAGCAACGAGGCAACCAGGACCAGACGGCGGCGATGCTGCGGCACCCCGTAGGCCGGGCAGTAGCAGGACGCGAAGTCCACGTGGTATCCGAAGTCGCGCAGCTGCTCGACGAAGTTCTTGAAGATACGCGTCCCGCCGATCCGAGGGACGTTCTCCATGGTGACGATTTCGGGCATCGTGCCTTGGACCAGCCTGCGCACCTCGTCCACGAGGGGCCACTGGGCCTCGTTCGAAGTGTCGACGCCGCGCCGGTACGACGAGAACGGCTGGCACGGCGCGCACCCAGCAAGCACACGGATGGCACCTGCAGGCCACATGGCCGAGAGTTCCTCGACGGTCAGGTCACGGACGTCCCGCCTGTGGAACGGCGCCCGAATGTTCCGTCGATACGGATAGTCACACGTACGGTCGAGGTCAACGCCGGCAGCAACGCGGATTCCTGCATCTTGCAGTCCCTGCGAGAGTCCGCCGACGCCGCAGAAGAGATCGACGGCAGAGATCCTGACAGCTCGGGCGGGCATGCTGGGACTGTAGTAGATCACGGGGCGAAGACGGTGTCGGGCGGGTACACGACGTGGGCTCCATCGCATGGACAAGAATCAGCCGAGCGTGGGGTTCTCCCCCACGGCGGAGCGTGGCGATCAGCCGCTACCGACAGCACGACATGCCGAGGCGGTCGTGGGCCCGACTCGCCCAGGCCCATGCGATCATTCGGGATGGTAGGCCCCTTAGTCACGAGTGTCGCTATACACGTTCATGTAGTGCCAGTCCAGATACCGCTTCCCAGGTGCCGCAGCCCCCTCTGGCAGAAGCAGACGACGTGACAGCGGCGGGCTCCCGAACGATGAGCGCGCCGCTGGATCCGTTTGGACCGCCTCCTGCACGTCTGGGCGGACGTGCACCCGGAGCGCATGGTCGATCGCCAGGAGCCCGGTGTCGAAGGCGACGTCGTGCGTGGGGCATGCAGCGACCCCGTTCTGCGGATCGAGCCGCTCGGCGGAGGTACTCACCCTCCAGGGCTTGATGTGACTGGCGACGAGCATCCGTTGCGCCGCGCGGCCCTTCGTCTTCACGCCCAGGCCACAGAAGGCGCACCGATGCCCATGGTTATGGAGGACGTCGCGCGCGAACCGATGCTGCCCGACCCGCACCGAAGCCATGAGGAGTCGTTCGGTCACTCGCTCCGGAAGGTCCGGTGCCTTCCGGGACCAGCTGGCGACCTTCTCCTGAACCGCCATCTCCAGATCCGAGTGGGTCAGCTCTTCCTGCCCGAGGAGGTGCAGCCCGTCACCGCCTTCCAGGCCGAGGAAGTCCGGCAGCTCGTCCGGCCCAATCCCTGCCTCGCGGCCCGCTTCGAGGATGAGCCGGTAGGTCGCTTCCAGCCGCCCGGGGTCGGCGAGGAGGGTCGATGCGACATGGACCTCGTACCGAGCCCCGTGGGCCAGGCCGCCATCGAGGTTTCCCATCTTGGCGATCAAACTTCCGTTTGGGCGCCTGAACAGCCGGGCGAGCGTAGGGATGGGTTCTTCGGCGAGGTGGGCGGTCGATCCACGGTACCGGCGATGGTTGAAGACGAGACTGGCCGCAAGGCACAGGAGGGTCTCGACGGGAGTGAAGTCCTCTTGCCTAGCACCAGGCCTGGGAGTCCGTCGGAGGATCGACCTCCACTGGTTCACCGCCTGCCCGGCGCTCAGATCGAGGTAGTCGCCGATGGTCGGCATCGCTCAGCTCCTTCGCGTGCCCTCTCGACCGTGTGCGCAGCTATGACTTGGCGTAGCTGCCGCCACGGTCTCGATCGTTCAATGGCCTGCTGACGGAGGCACATGCCTCTCGGACCCTCCACGATCAGCCTCGAGTCACCACCACCAGTCGGTCTCGGGCTCGGGTGGCTGCCACGTACCTCAAGGACCTGGCCCGCAGTTGCGCGTCCGCCCGCTCGGACGGGTCCAACGACTCGAGGCGTGCCAATTCGGCGGGCGACGGGTTGCCAGTCACGAGGACGACCTTGGAGAACTCCGTACCCTTCGCGCGATGCATGGTCATGACCGGCACCCGCTCGGCTTGCGGCCGTTCACGATCGACGGCGCGGGCAGGGACGTTCGCCTCGGTGAGGGCGGTGACCACGCGGTCTCGATGGAACCGGTCCGGCACCAGGACCGCTACGGTCTCGGGGGCGTCTCCGGCGTCGAGCCAGGCACGGACGTGGTCGACGACGGCCCGGAGCTCGGCGGTGAGTGAATCGACCGGCTCGATGGCGGGTGCCGGCCCGGTTCGAGCGGACCGGTAGCCCGTCGTTTCGCCTTCTTCCTCGAGGTCGACGTACTGCCCGCCGTCGAGGATGCTCATCGCGTAGTGCAGGTTCTGCGCGGTGGTGCGGTAGTTCAAGGTGAGCCGCTGGGAACGACCGACGATGGCGACACCGTATCGACCGAGGACGACCCGTGTGCCGTAGATGCGCTGGTGGGAATCCTCGGCAATGAACAGGTCGTCGGCGTGTTCCCCGACAAGGGCACGCAGGAACAGCCAGTGGGCGGGAGAGAGATCCTGCCCCTCGTCGATGAGCACATGATCGGCGGGGCGGTTGCTCTGCTGCGCCAGGTAGGTGGCAGCGACGGCAGCGGCCTCGGTGAAGTCGAGGCTTCCGTCGATACGGCTCTGGGATCGATACGCGGAGATCAACGCCCACACGGCCGACCGCTTTGCGCGGTCGAGGGCGACGCTGCGCCCGGGACGGCGTACCCGGAGGTAGCCCGCCTCGTCGTGGATCCTGTTCGGCAGCACGACGTGGGCGTACTCGGTGGACAAGAACGTCTCGTTGCAGAGCTCGTGCGACAGGGTGGTGCCGGTCGACTCGACGATCTCCCGCCACCGGGTGCCCACCGTACGTGCCAGGGGGGCGGCGCGATCCTCGCCGAGCACTTCCCGCATCGCCGCGCTGAGACCGCTGCCAGCAGCGCGCAGCACCGCGGCGGCAAGGGCATCGACGCCAGCCACGTGGACGCCCGGCTGGCCGAGCGCCTTGGCTTGGCGCACGCGCGGGTCGAGCTGGGTGAGACCGTCGCCGAGAGCTTCGGCGAGATTCGTGGTGAAGGTCGTCAGGACGATGCGCGCACCAGGGCCGCGCTGGGCGAGGGCGCGAGCGCGGTGGATGAGCACCACCGTCTTACCGGTGCCGGCCCCACCGAAGAGACGGAAGGGGCCCTTGTAGCTGCGGTCGACGTAGCGACGCTGCTCGGGGTGCAGGAAGATCCGCCACGCACTGAAGTCACCCCCTTCGATGACCCTGCGAAGCTCGTCCTGGTCGTCGATGAACGCGTACTGCAGCGCAGCGGCGGGTCGCCTGAGGGACTGGAGGACGTCGGCGTCGGCGTCGCCGGACGGCGCGGTCTTCTCGAGCTGCATGCGGGCGACGATCGAGCCGACCGTGTCGCCGGCGGCGAGGTCGACCAGGATGCTGCCGATCCACCCTTCGTGACGTTGGGCGAGATCGAGCACGGCGTCCTCGTCGGTGGCAGCCATCGCCCGATCGACGATGTCGTCGGGCAGGCCGAGGGTCTCGACGAGATCGACGGAATCGTGCCCCAGGCGAACGAAGAGCGGCTTCGCCGGCTGTTCCGCCGCCAACGGGGCGGCGGGCAAGGCCGCGGTCGGCGGGGCGATCTCGTCGATCTGCGGTAGGCCGTTGATGGGGTTGACCTTGAGCCGTACACGTCGAGCGACGGCGATCGCGTCGTCGTGCGCCCAGATGCCGTGGATGACGTAGTGGGTCTCGCCGTCCCCGTCGAGCCGGAACATGACCGCTCGCCAGAAGTCGTCAACGCGACCGGTACGCACCCGAGGGTCGACGCAGTCGTTGATTGGTTCGACGTGCAAGCCCGGGGTCGTGTCGTCGGCGCCGAGCTTCTGCAGGAACGTCATCGCCTTGCCGCGGATCGAGCCGTCGATCTTGCTGGCGAGCTTGCCCATGATGATCGTCGGCATCAACCGTCTCCGTGCTTCTCAGGGGCGGCGCTGGCCAGGGTGGCGGCCACGAGGTCGGGCGAGGGATCGAGGACGCGCCAACCCGCAGCGGCAAGATCGACTCGATCTTGGCGTGGCATGTGCGGGAACGCAACCGCGACCCGTTGGTCGGGCCAGGAGAGGTCGAGCGGGATGCCGTCGGGGCCTTCGGCACCGACCACGGGCGGAGCGAGGCCGGCCTGGGCGGCGAGGGCGGCGACGAGGTTGCGTTCGTCGCCGGGGGCGGATGCGTCGTAGACGTCCGCCCACGCACCCATCGGACGGCCAGGTCCGGCTAGGTTTTCGAGGGAGGCGGTGCCCGATGGTCCAGCGACCAGGCTCGTCGTCGTGACGACGGTCGGCCAGTCGCGAAGCGCGAGGGCGTTGGAGAAGCGGAGCCACGCCCGCCACGCCTTCGCGTGGGCGTCGTCGAGGACCTCGTCACGGTCGTCGAGGACGGCGGCGACCTGCACGACCATGGTCGACGACATCTCGACCACGACAGCGAGCCCGCCCGCGCGGTGGACGAACACACGTCGGTCACCGGCCGGCAGGTGTTCGTCGACCAGGACCGCCCGGCCGACCTCCTCCAGCGTCACCGTCTCGGAGACCTGGACGGGCTGTGCCTTGCTGGAGACGAACATGGGTACCGCTCGGGCCACGGCCCGCACCGCCGCCGGGTTCGGATCGACGACCCAGTCGATGAGCCAGTCGACGGGCCCCCTCCCGAGCGACTTGTAGGCCTCGGGCGGTGCCTGGAACTGCGGGATGTTCATCAGGTTGCCGGCCAGTCCGGGGTTGTACCAGTCCGGGGCGGATCCACTGCCGTCCTCGGCGGCGACGTCCTGCATGGTGACACCGAGGACGATTAGCCCTTCGTCCCGCAGGTCTGCGCGCTTCCGGGCGTCGTCTGCTAGCCGGTTCACCGCCACACTGGCGTGGTAGGCCCGGCCGTCGGTGAAGATGGCGACCTCGGGCACGTTCATGTCGTTCGTCTCGAGCAGGAAGTCGGGCCGGGAGCCGGCGACGTTGACCTGCGGGGTGAGCGTCCACTGGCGGTGTGCGCCCGGCAGCGTGAAGCGCACGATGTTTCCGCTCGGTCCGGGCACCTCCGTGACCGCCGCGCCGTTCCTCCGCAGCCGGCCGACGATCAGCCGGTGGAACGCGCGCTCCAGGTGCGATTCGGGCTCTTCGTGGGGTGGCACCTCGGTCACCGTCCAGGTCGTTCCTTCGGCGGTCTCCGCGTCGGGAGCCAAGCCGAGGAGGGTACGCAGGTGCCGCTCTGCCGACGCCCGCGAGACCCGCCGGATGGCGCCCGGAGCTGTGAAGGGTAGCAGGCATCGATGGCAGGCGAGCCGCTCCTCGTGCCGGCATTCGCAGTCACGAACCCGGTTCCACGCGAGGACCAGCAGATCGCGCAGGCGTGCCGGGTCGGCGGTCTCGGCGAGGTAACCGGTGCCGCCCGGAACCACGTCGTGCAGCAGGAGTGCTTCGTGGTTGTCGCTGCCGTCCGAGAGCGTCGGATCGACGACGTGCTCGACGCGGATGTGGTCGGGGTGGCCCCCCATCTGCTCACGCAGGCCGAGCAGGAGTGCAGCGGAGAGGCTGGGCAGGGCGAAGTCGTCGCCGAGGCTGACCGCTTGCGGCAGCCGGATCAGCAGGCCTTGGGTGCGCAGCGTCCGGGACAGCGCAACGGTCTTGGTCGTCTCCTTCGGCGACTTCCGGTACGGGCACCAGGGCCGGTGCTCGTGGGGCCGGTTTCGCCCGGACTCGGTGTCCTTCTTGCCGCAGCCGGCGCAGACACGGAAGAGCGTGCCCTGCCGTTCTGCGCCGGCTATGGTGCGGGTCGTTCCATGGCCGGACGGGCCCATGTTGAGCCATCGCAGGTCGACGGTGCGCAGGTAGGTGCAGCCGAGGCCGGTGCTCTCGGCGAACCAGCGACGGGTGACGTTGGCGGGATCGACGTCGGCGGTCGGGACGATCTGGAAGGCGACCCTTCCGCGTTCGTCCTTGCGGTCGGAGATCGCTACCTCGTCGCGCCGCACTTCTGCCGACACGCGGGTCAGCTCGACCACGTCCAGGCGTTGGCCGGTGTCACCGATTCCGGTGCTGCCGCAGCGCGGGCACGAGGAGACCGGCAGTTCTCGGCCGGACTCCGCAACGTCGACCGCATATCCGCAGTCGGGGCAGAAGGCCCAGGTGCGGATGGAGGCACCGTCGAGGCCAAGGTCGACCGCGTCGATCTCGATCTCCCAGCCGCGGGCGTAGAAGGTCGCTCCAGGGGCGAACTCGACGAGGGCCTGTGCGGAGCCGCGCTCGAATCGGGCGCTGCCGTACTCGTGGGTGCCGCTGTCGGGATCGGTCCAGGACAGCCCGACGTCGAGGGTGACGGTGTCGTCGAGGAGGGTGTAGTTGGGCAGCAGCCCGTACTCTTCGAGGACGCTGATCCAGTAGATGCTCCGCAGGTGGGCGAGCTGGCCTGCGGTGAGCTTCCGGGTGGCCTTGGCAGATCGCAGGGCCTGCTCGTCGTCGTCGGTCTTGGCTGGTGACTGGAAGCGTGCCTCCAGCTCGGGCAGGAGCGCGTCGATGTCCTTCTGGCGGCGCGTCAGGGTCTCGACGGTGGCCTGCCAGCGCCGACTGGCCAACCGAACGTGGTCGGCGAAACCGCTGGTCCTCGGGCCGTTGGCGGGACGTAACCAGTCGCGCAGCCCGGATGCGACCTCCTCCGGCAGCTCATTGAAGGTGGCGAGGAACCGGGGCAGGTTCTGGTCCACAGTCTGCTCGGCGTGCAGCACGAGGTCGCCGAGGAACGTGCCCGGTGCGCACGATCCGATGGCGCCAACCGCCGACCTCGGAGTTCGCCAGCTGGCTTTCCTAGCAAAGCCGTCCACCAGGTAGGCCGTGTACTGCCGCCGCAGGATCTCCTCTGCCGCCAGGTACGTGGCGGGCGGCCGGACCTCGCCGTCGACGACGGAGAGCGGGTCGCCGAGCTTGGGAAGGTGCTCGCCGCGGCCGGCGACGAAGGCGAGGTTGAGCGCGTTCCCGGAGAGACGCCCGGCACGCCCGACGCGCTGGAGGTAGGAGGCGACGGTGCGGGGCAGCGAGGCGAGGAACACCGCAGACAGGTCGCCGATGTCGATGCCCATCTCCAGGGTGGGCGTGGCGACGAGCACGTTGGGGGCTTGCGGACTGGTGGCGGCGTCCCGGAAGCCGTCCTCGTACTTCAACCGGGTCTCGTCGTCGAGGAGACTGGTGTGCTCGCGGGCGACGATCCGGCGCATGTCCGGTGAGGCGTAGAGACGCCGGTAGAAGTTGTCGGGCAGCTTGCTGGTCTCGAGGTGACCACCGCAGCGGACGTTGAGGCAGGGGGCTCCGACTAGCTGTTCGACAGTAGCGACCGTACCCGGCGTAGCGGCACGGCAGGTGCCGCAGATGAGGAGATGCCGCCCTTCGTCGAGATCGGCCTCGCTGGTGGGAGCGACGACGACCCCTGACGGTGGAATCGCGTACACGGTCGCGCCGGAGTCACTCGTCGTCGTGGTGAGCAGGCCTTCCCGGGCGAGTCGATCGAACAAGCCGCGGGCGAGGCGTCCGCCGTCGAGCGGCGAGATGTCGAGCACCCGGGAGGTCCAGCGGGCGTACCAAGACTTCGGCGAGGTGACCGCGTCGAGCCCGCCGCCGCGGACCGGTTCGTTGGAACCCCCCACCTTGGGGTATGCCGGGGCGGGGCGGCCATGGGGGAACGCCGGCATGCCGTCGCTACGGGGGCGTCCGATCCAGATCGACCAGCGGCGCCCGTCTTCCATCCGATACCGGGTGAACCACGGGTGATCGATGGCGCCTTGGGCCCGCATCCGTTCCAGCACGCCACGGACCCACTGCACCAGCGCGGCGTCATCGGTGCCTTCGGAGCCGAGCTTGTCCTGCCAGGACGCGGCCTGTAGCGCGGCGCGGGCGATCCGGGCCATCCGCGCCGCCTTACCTGCTTCGACCTCGACCGCGACGGAACCGGTGAGTTCGAGGGTGCGGCCGAGATGCGAGTTGAGACCGAACTCCAGTGCGGCGTCGAGGGCGATACGCTTGCGGACTCGCGCCTGCACCTCCGGGGGCACGGACCGCAGGGTCTTCGCCTGCCAGAAGGGCGTGAACGACTCGCGGTCGGCACAGTCGGGGGCGATGATGCGGTATCGGGTGAAGGTGTCGTCGCCCGCCTGCTGGATCACCTCGTTCACGAGCGCGTCGAGCGTGAGTGCGCCCTCCGCCACTGCTTCGCGTAGCACCGAGCGCAGGGTGAAGGTGTGGGAGCGGGCCTGTACAAAGCCGGCCCGGTGGGCGGCGTCCTGCACGGAGTCGGTGAAGACCAGGGCCTTCTTCTCGCTGGCGTCGATGGCCGGCGAGCCGAACAAGGTCGAGAGCGACACCGACAGCAAAGTGGCGACGGCGCTGCCGAGGAACCGGATGCCGTCCTCCTGTCCGCAGGACGGACAGGTGTCCTTGCGGCTCTGCTCGTCGGCGTCCTGCCCGGGGTTGGTGAGTACCGGCAGCACCCAACCGTCCCGGAGGTCCCGGTCGTCCTCGGCTACGTCGCCGAGGAGTTCCCGGTTGCGTACGGAGAACCAGACCAGTCCCTCGATCTTCTTACCCTCGTCGATGTGGACGGCGGCTTCGGCGGGGGCGTACAGCAGCGGCCGGAAGCGCCCTTCCCTGGACGCGTGGTTGCGACGGATACCGTCGTCCTCAGCCGCGAGGCTGTGGCCTACGGGGGCGAGACCGATCCCCCAGCCAGAGCGACCGCAGTGCCGGCAGTAGATCGCAGGAAACGACGGCCGGGCTTCTTCGGCGTCGGTGCCGGCGACCGGCGGTCCGTCGTCGCTCCAACGGAACCGGGTGGTCGCAGCGGCGGCGCGGTCGATACGGGTGAGTTCGCGCACCCAGAGGTGGACGTCCACGGAGAGGGCGTCACGACCGACGACGGCCCGGACATGGCCGAGCATGGCGAGCAGGTACGACAGCAGGGTTTCGGCCCGGGCGGTGTTGCCGTTGACGTGGCCGAGCCCGCGCGCCATCAGGGCGTCGAGCGCGACGGCATGTTCCGCCTCCTGGGCGAGGTCCCTGACGAGGGGATGCGCGCGACAGAGCGCCAAGAGCAGCTCCGGGGTTGCGTCGGCGAACCGCTCGGGCTCTACGCCGTAGAGGAGGCCGAGGACGGTGGGGGTGACCTCTTCTCCGGTCGGGTTGTGTCCGAGCGCCGTGACGGCCTCGACTGCGGCGGCAACGTCGAGCGCGCCGATGTCGGCGGGGGTGAAGCCGGCCGCGGCCACGGCCTCGGCGGCGTCACCCGTCCATTCGTCGAGGCTGAGCCGCGTCTCGGTGACCACCGCGTCGGCGTCGAACCGCTCGCCGAACACGGTGCGAGCAAAGTCGAGCATCACCGCTGGGTCGCCCTTGTCGCCGAGCGTCGCCGACGTCGCTACCGGGGTGATCAGCCCAAGCGGGCGGTTGCGGGTGGCCCCGTCGAGCTGCGGGTCGTCGTCGTTCCAGTGACTCTTAAGTGCCAGTCCGAGGCGGCGCAGCAGCATCGCCACGTCGGTGCCTTGCGCGCCGTCGTAGGTGTGGAACTCGTCGAGTACGAGATAACGCAAGCTCGTCGCCGACTGTCGCCACAGCTCCTGGTCCTCAGCACGCAGCAGCAGCTGGTCGAGCATCTTGTAGTTGGTCAGCAAGATGTCCGGCGCGGTGTCCCGGATGATCCCCCGGTCGGTGATGAGTCCGTCGGGCGTTACGGCGGTGCGGGTCGGACCGGACTGCCCGGTGTAGAGGGCGGCGGTGACGTCGGCCAGTTCGGCGTGGGTCGTGAGCAGCTTCGTCAGTCGCGCCGCCTGGTCGTTGGCGAGCGCGTTCATCGGATAGAGAATCAGCACCTTCGTCCCCTTAACGCCCTGGCTGCGGGCGCGCAGGACGTGATCGAGGATCGGGTACAGGAAGGCCTCGGTCTTACCCGAACCGGTGCCGGTCGTGACCAGGGTCGGCAGAGGCCGGCGCGGCTGACCGCCAGCCGACGACGCGAGCCGGGCGAACGCTGCCGCCTGGTGGCCGTAGGGCGGGTAGCCCTCGTACCACTCCAGGGTGTCGCGCCAACCCTCGTCGGCGGGACGGAACGGCAGCCGCAGCCGCACGTACGGGCCCTTGAACATGCCGGACTCGGGATCCGACAGGAACCGGTCCAGGCTGTCGCGGGCATCCCCGTCGGTCAGCCCGAAGGTCGTAGTCAGGTAGTCGACGAGGCTCTGCCGGATACTGCTCGCCTGGAGCGTGGGGAGCAGAGCGGTCACGAACGCTCCTTCAGCAGCCGCTCGAAGTGGGCGTACGCCTCCCGCATGTCCGCTTCCCGATCCAGCGTCATGAACGGTAGCTCGTAGGTGTACGCGTTCCCCGCCTGGTTGGTCGCGGTGCGCTCCTCCTCGGTGATCCGGTCCCCCTTCTTCCGCCACACGCTCAACACCGAATTGGGCACGAGCCGCCCGTTGACGTCGTAGTAGTAGACGTTGCGGTCGTAGCCGTAGAGCACGGCGAACTGGGTGCGGTAGATCGTGCACAGCTCGTCGGCGGTCAACCCGAGCATGAGCGCGACGAGCGCATCGATCTCCACGAGCGCTTGCCGCCGATCGGCGGCGATGCGAAGCGGAGTTTCGGCGTTCCACACTGGCCCGACGCCGCCGAGGGGCCGGCGCCGCGCGTGCTCAAAGCCACCTGCCCATCCGTCGTCCATGAAGTCGGACGAGTAGCAGTCACGCCAGAGGTCAGCATAGGCGGAAGTAATGCAGTTCAGTCGCAACGCACGTGCAACGAGACCGTCGACAAGCGGGTGACCGATGTTAATCGGAAGGTTGCCAATCGTCCCGTAGAGGATCTCGGACTTTGGGGCACTGCGCACAAAGAAGTCGAGCACTAGCGACGACGTGAAGGCGCTGATGGCCACGAGCTTTATCGGGTCGCCGTCCTGTGAAGCCAGGGTATGGACGGGATTGACATGTGCGCTTCCCGGCGGCACAACTGCAGCGATCAAAGTCCGCTCCCCCGTGTTGGCGGCCATACGGCGCCAGGCGATGCGGTAGAGGTCGCGGGCTGGACGCGGATCGGCGTCACCCCAATGGGTATAGTCGCGATCGTAGCGATGCCGGTCACCGACCGGCTTATAGGCCGTAATTGGGACGGCATCTGGCGGCAACTTCTCGAAGTCGGCCGCTGACCAGTCCTGGTTGTGCCGCATCGTCTTGTTCGGCGTCTTGTAGAAGGGCGTGGCCACGAACAGGTGCGGCCCTTGCAAGATTACGTCACTCCACGAGTCGGGCACACCCCACTCCAACTCGAAGTAACCCTTGGTACGGTCGTTCTTCTCATTCCACCCTGCAGAGAAGTGGATCTTCAATTCGCCGATACGGCGGGAGTGAGACAGCTTGTCGAGCACGGCGGCAGTAGAGCGGTTTACGGCATTGACCATCCGCGCCTGCCGGACCGGAACGTCGGGCGATTCCAAGATCGCATGCCAGCTAGCCAAGGTTTCATCGCAGACGACGGTGATCCGACTTCGGTGTGGGCGTAGGTCCCACTTGCCATCTGGATCCTTAAGCCCTGGCTCCGGTCCGGAGCCGTCATGTTCGAGCGACCGGGCGACCGTGTCGGGGTGGTACATGGAACTAGCCGTAAGATAACGAGGCGCACTTCGGCCCTCACCGTAGACATGTACGCCATAGCTGACGAGATGGTGGATATCGAAAAGCTGGAGTTCGTTGACGAAATGCCAGTGCCGGCGCAGCCGCCCATACGTCACCTCGCGTAGGCGGCCCGCCTTCTCATCCGTGAAGTGAGACTCGGGGTGGATGAGGCTGACAACTCCTCGGCGGGAAGCATTGCGCCATGCCTGC
The DNA here is from genome assembly GCF_040649055.1 of Micromonospora sp. NPDC049060. Taxonomy (NCBI): domain Bacteria; kingdom Bacillati; phylum Actinomycetota; class Actinomycetes; order Micromonosporales; family Micromonosporaceae; genus Micromonospora; species Micromonospora sp. NPDC049060. The sequence goes on along the minus strand of NZ_JBEZEV010000002.1, from coordinate 145,788 downwards.
TCCATGAAGCATCGGTAGAGATCGGGACGCAGTCCTTGCAGATACGGGAACTGCACTGGAGCCGATACGAGATCCCGGGCCGCAATGAGGCTGGCGGCCGTGTCTATGTAGAATTCTCGAGAAACGGGCGAGGAGAACGCTTCTGCTCGCATCCGGGCTTCGGCTACCTGAGAAAGCTTTCCACTCAATTCCCACCTAGGGTCGATCTCGGCGAGTGCAGCCTTTTCGTCGAAGTCGGGGCGCACCCACGGCGGGTTACCGACCTGAAGATTGAAGCCGCCCTTGGCGAACACCGCCACGAAGTCCAGGTGCCAGTGGAAGAAGCCCTGCTGCTCTGCAACCCGCTCACACACCACGAGCCACGGATGTTCGCGCAGCGCGTCGGCTACCGGACGGGCATTGGCGAAGCCGACTTCGAGCTTCTCAGCGGTATTGAGCTCGTTCCACGCCGCGCCGCCCGTCAGCGTCTGCCGCGGCAGCGATGGCTTACGCAACTCTGGGCTGCGGCCAAGCAGTGCCTGCAAGCCGGCGATCCACTGCGCCAAGGTGGGTGGCCCGAGCCGTACCCCGTCGACCCTGGTCGGCTCGTCGGTAAGTGGCCAGAACCAAAGGGCCGTCCACGCGTCCATGACCCGGCGCAGCCGCCGGTAGGCGCCATCGGCGTCGGCAAGCGCCGCCTCGATCTGGTCGCGCTGCACCGCACCACCCGACGACAGCTCTTCCGCGCCCCACAGGGGGATGGCGCGGCAGATCTCCTGCTCGGCGATCTGTAGGCGGCGGTAGGCGATCTGCCACAGCATCTCGACCCGATGCGCCAGCTCGACGAGCGCGTCGACCTGCTGTTTGGTCGGCTTCGCCTTCACGCCGCGTCGCCAGTCCTTGAGGCGCTTGGCCGCATCGGGTGCGAGCGCGGCAGCCTCCTTGGCGTCGGCGGCGGCACCCCATCCCTCGGCGGGCAGCAGGAAATGGTGGATGCCGTCGCTGGCGACCCGGCCCGCCTGCACGTCCTCAACCAGTGCGGTCAGTGGCACCTCATGGGGCACCTCGCCCAGCCACGACTTGCCGCTGACCTGGCTGCGCTGGTACACCGCGCGGCGTGCGCCGACCAGGGAGTTGCCGCGGCGCAGGTGCAGCCCGAACCACGGTGCCGACAGGCCCTCGACCATCGTGTCGAGCCAGAGCGAGATCTCGGCCAGCTCGACGGCGGTGGCGTTGAGGTCGACCCCGTACACGCTGTGCAGCGCGAGGTAGGCCTTGACCTTCTGGAGTTCGCGCGGGTAATCGTCCGGGTCGATCCGCTCCTTCAGCTCGTCCTGGCGGCGCTTCAGGTACTCCTCGGCGAGCTGCCGCACGGCCTCGATGGCGAACGCGCCCGATCCGAGCGCCGGTTCACAGACGGTCATCTCCAGGATCTCGGCGGCCCTGGTCGACTGCCCGCCCTGGTCGAGCAGCTCCTCCAGAGCCTGCCCGACGGTGAAGCGGGTGAGCACCTCAGGCGTGTAGTACGACGCCGACTGCTGCCGCTCACGTCCGGCCAGGCGGAACACGAACGAGCCCTCTTCGTGCACCACCGGCTGCAACTCGCCGGTCACCGGGTGCGGCTTCTTCACGAAGTCGGCCGCCGAGATGCCCTCGATCCGTTCGGCCGGCACCACCCACGAGCCCTTGGAATCGTCGCCGTTCTTGGCGACCTCGTAAAGATCGGTCTCGGCGAAAAACCCGGTGTACGACATCAGACCCTCGTAGACCGCGCCGAGCTGGTTGATGCCCAGCTCCGCGTACGAGATGAAGCCCCGGTCCTTGCCCCGCGCCTCCTTGCTGAGCAACAGGTGGGTGAGGACCTTTTGCATCGCCTGGTTACCCAGCCCGACAGCGTCGATGTGCGCGGTCGCCTCCGGCCGGAACAGGTCCGCCTTGAGGGCGTTGAATATCAGGCCTTGCGCGATCGCAGATCCCTCGCTGTCTTCGTCCTGAACGACAGTCGCGACCAGGGGATGGCCAGAGTCGACCAATCGGAACAGCACGCCGAGGGAGTCGTAGAGGTGGGTGCCGTTCTGGGCGCGCGGCGTGGCCAGCTCCACCTGGACCAGTTCCCGTAGCCGGTCCAGGCTGTAGCCCTGGTCGTACTCCGGCGCACCCACCGGCAACACGCCCAGCTCGGGTGACGCCTCGGCGTACAGGAGGAACAGGATGCGGTAGAGGAAACGCAGTGACTGCTTCGCCAGCGGCTGGGCCTCGCTTGCCGGCAGCGGGTCGAGCCCCTGGTCACGCCGGCGGTTGACGACCTCATTGGCGATGATCTCGACGGACAGGCGAACACCGTCGCGTAGGTCCTTCGAGACGCCGACGGTGTGCTTGACGGAGGCATCGAGGATGTTGTGCCACCACAGCTTGCCGTCGGCGTCCGGTGCGATCGACTGCGCGCAGAGGCAGGTGAGGGCACGGTCGATCTCACCGCCCTTCTTGCCGTCGTTGCGCTCGCAGACGAGCTGCACGTCGACGGCGAGGTAGCGTCCCTCGGCCCAGCGCTCCCGCTCGGCGAGCAGCGCCCATCGGCCGGCGAGCACGAGGATCAGGTCGGGAGCGTCGTCGGCGACGAAGAGCGCCGACACCAGTCGGGCCGCGGACTTCAGCTCGTCCCCGTCGTCGGTGAGCCTTACTGACTCGGGCAGCGTCACTGCGTCGCGAACCAGCAGTTCCTCGACGGTGGTGACCGGTCGTGCGGAGACCACGACCAGCGGCGCGCGATCGGTGATGCCGGGTGACGACACCCGCCACAGCGGTCCACCCTGGTCGAGGACGAGGCCGTGTCCCCGCAACTCCAGTACGTCGAGCAGGTGACGGTGCACCCCTGCCGCCACCGCGTCGGGGCTGCGGCCGTCGGTGTCGCGGCCCTCGCGTACCTCTCTGCGCTCGCTCGGGTCGAGCAGTTCGGCTAGCTTCGCCAGCTCGGCCTCGAGCTTCTGGCGTGCGTCGACGAACCGCGACCGCGGCGTCTTCCGGCCCGCCTTCGCCTCGGCGTCCCACTCGTCCCGGCGCTTCTTGACCTCCGCGCGGAACGACTCGCCCTTCGCCTCGGTGGTGAAGTAGTGCTCCGAGATCCAACCCTCACCGACGATGATCGCGTCAGACCCGCTCACCGCTTGCCACCTTCCATGTCCGGCACGACCACCAGCAGCGGCCGTACGAGCTGCCGGTCGGGGGCCATCGCCTGCACCAGCGCCTTCTCCTGTTCCACGCTCGTCCTGCGCTGCTTGAGGTCGCTGCGCTGGATGAGCACGTCGGCCTCTGCGTCCCAGTTGTCGAGCCGCCGCGTCCAGTCCTCGACCCGCTGTGCCGCGTCCCGCTCAGCCGCCTCGAAGACGTTGAGCAAATGGCTCTCCGCCTGATGGACGGCAGGAGCCACCAGCTTGCTCAGCTCCTCGACGGCCGTGACAGGCGCGGGGTTGTTACGTGCGATGTCCCAGCCAAGGGCCCACAGGGCCGCCCGAGCCGACTCGTGGGGGGAGATCAGCGTGAAGGACGGGTTCGCCGGTGTCGGAAACTCCGCTGTCAGCCAGGCGGTGGAGACGACCTGGCCGCGCCGGTTGGTCAGCGTGCCCAGCAGCAGCACCGTCGGAGCCTCGACGGTGCCGCGTACGGCGAAGACTTCGTTCCGACCCAGCGCTGCCAGTGCCCGGTCGGCTGCCCAGTCCAGCACGGGGTGCAAAGGGCTGAGGTAGTGGGCGTCCGGCCAGGAGATCTTGTCTTCTCGGCGTGCGGCGGCCAGTCGATCCTTGCCGCGTGCCTGGGTCGTGGCGAGCACCAGCCGCTCGGTGACCTTGCGCTCAGCGAGATACGCCTGCGGCAGCACCTCCAGGCGCTGTGCCAGGTCCGGCGGCGGGCTCAGCTCTACCGTGCCGAAGGCCTCGTCTCGACGCCAGCCGACACCACCGCGGCTCGGCTGCGCCGTCGGGTCGATGAACGCCTCCCGCAACGCGTCCTCCAGGTAGGAGACGTCGTCGGCGTAGAGGCCCGAGTCGAGGTCGAGGCCCTCATCCGGCTGGTCCTCGGCCGGCTGGGCGGCGGGCTGCCCGCTCGACCCCTCGAAAATCTGGGCGAACATGGCCGCCAGATCGTTGCCGGCCGCCACCGCTCCCACCGGACGCACCACGTCGTCGAGCTGCTTGTTGCCGGCGAGGACGTCACGGATCTGGTCCTCCTCGCCCTTGACGTCGTAGCAGCCCATCAGCGAGGCGGCGTCGCCTAGCGCGGTGTGGGCCTCGTCCTCCTTCTCCACCAGCTTCGCGAGGATCCGCACGTCACCGGCGAAGCGCCGGCTCGCAGGGTCCAGCAGCAGGGCCGTCACCCGCGGCGGGTGCTTCTGCCCGTACCGGTCGATACGGCCATTGCGCTGCTCGATCCGGATCAGACTCCAGGGAATGTCGTAGTGGACCAGTTCATGACACTGCGCGTGCAGGTTGACGCCCTCGGACGCCACGTCACCAGCGACGAGAACGCGTACCGGCGCCTGCTCCTGCTTGAACTCCTCCACGATGCGCTGCTGCTCGTCGTCCTCCCCACCGCGTACCATCTGCACGGCCTCGGCGGGCAGGCCGAGGTCCTTCGGCAGGTTCCGGTGCAGCCAGCTCAGCGTCGCCAGGCGCTCGGCGAACACGACCACGCGGGCGGGAGAGCCGCGGCCGACCCCGCACTCCTTCAGGTGCGCCACCAGTCGGGTGTACTTCGCAGAGGGCTGCTTCAGCGTCTTCTCGTTGAGCGCGGCCAGTCGTTCCAGCGCCTCGCACTCGCGCGCCTGCCGCTCCGGGTCTCCCTTCTCGTCGTTACGAAGCCGGCCCAGCCGCGCCTCGATCGTCTCCTTCAGCGCCGCCGGCGAGGAGAGGAAGGCCTTGGCGAGGGTCCACGGGAAGAGTGAGGCGTTCTTCCCCGAGTAGGGGCTGCCGCCCTTACCGGGCCAGAGCCACGTCTGCTCCAGTTCCTCGGCCACGGCGTTCTCCGCTGGCGTCGCCGGCACGAGGACGTTGTTCGGCTCCTGCCGCTCCGCCCAGTCGGCGCCGACGACCTGCGCGACCTCTGGGCTGTGCCGATGCCGCCGCACCACCAGTCGCCGCACCTCGTCCGCGACGAGTTCTCCGTCCGGCCTGACGGCTGACAGGTCCAGCAGGCGGATCAGCTCGGCGAACGACTCTGCTCGGCCGTTGTGCGGAGTCGCTGAGGCGAGCACGAGCGCCTCGCTGTTCCGCGCCAGCAGCCGCGCCAGCCGGTTGTTCAGCGTCGTGGCGTTCGCCAGGTTGTGCGACTCGTCGATGACGACGGCGTCCCAGCGATGCTTTCGCAGGCTCGCGACGTACCTATCCGATTTCAGGGTGTCGATCGAGATGATGACGCGCTTGTAGTAGGTGAACGGATTGCGGGTGGCGGGGAGCTTCTGCCGCACCCGTTGGATACCGGCCGAGTCGAGGCGGACGAACGGCAGCGCGAAGCGCGTCCACAGCTCGTGCTGCATCTGCTCGAGCACGTGGCGCGGCGTCACGATCAGGATCCGGTCGCCACGGCCACGTCGGACCAGCTCCGCGAGGATCATGCCGATCTCGAGGGTCTTGCCGAGGCCGACTGCATCGGCAAGCAGGATCCGTGGGCGCAGGTTCTGGCGGTCCAGCGCCTTGCGGGCCGCCGCCTGCTGGTAGCTGAGCACGTCGGCGAGTCCGCGGGTCGCCACCGAGAGCGAACTCTCCCCGAGCGGTATGGCAGTCTTGCGGATCGTCGACTCCAGCCACAGCCGGGCGGTCCGATACCGCGGACTACCGTCGGCGACAACCCGGGCGGCCGACGGCTCCAGAGGAGTCACCACGTCGAGGCTGTCGTAGAACGAGGCGGCGGTGTCACGGACCAGCTCGCCGAGGCCCTGGACGTGGAGCAAGGTGCCGTCGGTGGTCTCCTCCGTCGCCCGCACGAGCCACTCCTCGTCACGGACCACCACGACCGAGCCTGGAGCGTATGCACCCCTATGGTCGGCCTTCATGGTCAACGGCCGAGCGACCTGTACGTTCTTCATTAAACGGGCACCTAATATGAGGGAGGCTTGTTTCCCTCAGAGCCTAACTATGAATGACCTTTCATGACGTACCCGGATAGGCTGGAGAGATGGACCGAAAGTCCACCTTGCCAAGACCCCTCGATGCCGCAACGTCCGCTCGGTTCCGCCGGATGCCTCGTGCCTCCACCAAGCCAGAGCTGCGGCTACGTCGCGAGCTTCACCGCCGCGGCCTGCGGTTTCGGGTGACTCATCCCGGCCTGCCCGGTCGGCCGGACCTGGCCTTCACCCGCGCGAAGGTGGCGGTCTTCGTCGACGGCTGCTTCTGGCATCGCTGCCCCGAGCACGGCACCCTGCCGCGCAACAATCGGGACTGGTGGCAGCAGAAGCTCGACCGCAACGTCGCCCGCGACCATGCGAAGGACGCCGCCCTGGCCGAGTTGGGCTGGACGGTGTTGCACGTCTGGGAGCACGAGGCCACCGACGCCGCCGCCGACCGCGTGGAGGCCGAATGGCGGCGCCGGCTGCCTCCTGCTACGCCCTGACCGGTGTACGCAGGTAGCCGTTTGCGTCGAAGAGCACCTTCCGGTCGAGGAAGCGGTTGAAGAACCGGCACGACGGCTCCCCCAGATGGACGCAAGCGCTGCACGCGCCGCTGCCGCGAGCACACCCAGGATCCAATGGGCAGCGGTGCTCTGCATCGACGAACGCGTCGAGCAGCTCGTCCAGGTTCGACTCGAACACCGCCTGCATGCCGCCGAGCACGAAGTCGCCGCGAGCGGCTGCGTAGACGAAGAAGCCCAGGTGACCGGGCACCAGGTACTCGCTCAACGCGTCCCGCTCGATCCCCGAGAAGACGGCCGCCTGCCGAATGAACCTGTGCGCGTAGGTGTGCACCAGCTTGAGCAGGTCGGTGCCAGCGGACTCGACCGATGGATCGTCACGCTTGGAGGGCACCCTCACCTCCTGCAGGATCGCGACCCGCGCCGCGACCGCACCGTCTCCCCGGCTCCATCCCGGCAACTGGTGTCCTCTCCCGATCAGCCAGGTGGCGACCCGTACCGGGTCCAGGCGGACCAGGAACGCCTCCGTCTCGGCGAGGTTGCCGTAGAGCCGGTAGCCACCCTTCTTCCGGCGGAAGGGCACCAGGCGACACTTCGACGGGTCGTCATCGCCGCGCGTGTAGCCGTACATCGCATTCAGCACCGGGAACCGGTCGACGAGGTCCAGGCCGTCGATCCCGGCCCGGTCGAGCGCCGCCGGGTAGCGGTCTTGGTAACGCACGTCCAGGGCATCACCGGGCGTCGCACTGCGCAGTGCCGTCGTCGGCGTGCGGCTCTCCGCAAGCGCCATGGCGATGTCGACCGCCTCCCGCTCTGCTTCCTCGCGTCGTTCGCCCGAGAGCCCGTCGATCGGGTGATCGCCGGCCTTCGCCAGTCCTCCCTGATCGGCGGCGCTCTTCGCGGCTACCTCCGCAATCTCCCGTGGAAGACCGGTGCGCATGAGCTGCTCGATCAGTTCTTCGAGGGTCGGCGGGGAGACCACGTCGGCAGGCCGAGGCACGGTCAAGCCATCGACCACCCAGACCAAAGCCTTGCGAGCACCACCGGCGAGCTTGAGACCCTCCCGGTGCTCGGGTCGTGGCGGATTGATCAGTACCATGCCCCGCGGCGTGTAGACCATGCGGGCCTTGTGCACGTTCCAGCGGATCTTGCCATTCCCGCATCCGCAGGGCTTGTTGAAGCCGAGCCCTTGCATGGTCTGCGCACTACAAACTGGGCAGACGAACGTGATGTCGGCAGCCTTGGCACTCTTGGGAATCACGACCTTGACATCGTCGTGCGTCGGGCACCTCTTGATGTATGGCTCGGCGATTGCACCACACTCGTGGACGCCGACGAAGTGCAGCTGGCCCCACTTGTTGCGCTGGCCGCACTTACACGGCCGGTCGATGGACTTTCCGATGCGCTTGCACGCCCGGCAGAGCCACACCTGCGGATACCGTTCGACGGTGACGCCGCGTCGCTCGTCGAGTTCGACCACTTCGACAGGAGCTCTCCGCATCAGGTCGTCGACAACGCCGCTGTCGAACTCCTTCGACCACGCGCTGACCTCATGAAGCAGGTGGCGTCGTACGAGGTCGGTGTCGACCTGGATGGGACTGGGCGCGGACCACTCTGCGACCCGGTAGATGTCGCCGCGTAGGTCGACCGTCTGGTCGGGAAGGAAGGTGCGCAGGATCTGGCTGCCGCTGCGGGATCCAAGGACCGTCATGTCGTCCGCCTGTCAGTCGTGGATGGGAGCGCTGGCCTCGACATCGCGGAGGCTGGTCATCGGTGATCGAGGGCCGAGTTCGCTGACGAACGTGGCCCTGGTGGCGGGGTCTTCGAGATCGGCGAACCACGCCTGCAACCATTCGGCGATCTGTTCCCGATGCAGGGAGTCCTCCGCTCCGTCGAGGCCGAGGACCGAAGCCACCGCGGCTGCCTCGGCCGCGGGCGTCATCCCGGAGTCACGCGCGTACTGACGCAGCTTCGCCGGCGTGCTGAGCCGCTGTTTGCTGGCCGGCTCGCGGATCATCAGCGTCCGCGCGCCCACCACGCCAGCGACCGTGAGGTCCAGTACCCGGCGACTACGACGAGTGATCGGAATGGCGTCGACGAAGCGGTCACCCTGCCGGACGTACTGCGTGAACTGCCGGAACGTCTGCGCATCGCGTTCACGACCGATCTTGTGCAGGACGTAGACCAGGCCAGGGTGCCTGCGGCCAACCCGCGCCGTGGTCTGGATGAACTCAGCGGTCGTCAGTGGCAGACCCAACATCACCATGGTGTTCAGCCGGTCCACGTCGACCCCGTGCGAGAGCATCGAGCTCGCCGCCACGACGTGGATCCGCTCGGCGAAGTCCTCCTCCGGCTTCTCCAACCGGTCCAGGATCGCCCGGACGTCGTCGAACTCGGTCTGCCCGGTGAGCTGCTCGACGTTGATGCCCTCGACCGTGTTGTTGCTTCCGAGACTTCGCCCGGCGGCTTCCACGTCGTAGAGCGTCGAACCGTAGACCACGTCGGTGCCGTACAGGCTGACCAGCATGTCCACGTGCTTCCGGTCGATGCCGGCTTCGGCGCAGACGCTCGCGGGGTCGTCCTTGAGTTGCCGGACGCAGCGCTGCAGGGCGTCGAGCGTCCGGTCGCTGACGTGCTCCAACGTGACGCCGCGCGGCGCGACGGCCACGAACCGGCGTAGCGGTTTCTCTGTCGGGACGGTCCAGAACGACTCACCCGCCCGTGGACCGGGCTGCGGAAAGACGCGCCCCTCCCGCTGGTACAGGACCTTGGCCTGGTGTTCGTAGCCGGTGAGCGTCGCGCTGCTCGCCACGATCTTCGCCCGAGTGCCACAGAGCTCGAACTGGAGATGGTCGAGCAGGCTCTCGTAGTGGGAGTCGACCGCGCCGAGGCTGTCCCGCAACAGGTGTAGCTCGTCCTGCAGCCGCAACGAGGGGCCGAACCGCTTCGGGTCCATCGGCAGCGGCTTGAGGGCCTTGCCGCCCTGGCAGTCCGGAACCAGGCAGCCGTTGGGGTTCTTGGACCGTTCCGCGTACGTGAAGCCGTGCCATTCGACTGGGCACAGCTTCTGCGGCGGGCCGACGAGACCGCGCATCGCCTGCTGCAGTCCGATCGACGCGGCCTTGTCGAGAGTGCCGACCACGACGGTCGGCAGGAACCGGAACACTTCCTGGTCGACGACGTACATCGGCAGAGCCTGCCCCTTCCAGGGGCAGTTCCCGCTCGTGCAGCGATGTTCGAGCTTCCACCGCTGGCGGTCGAAGCGCATCTGGAGGTTCTCGTCCCGGCAGAAGGGGCAGTGCAATAGAACCCGGTACTTGTCCGGCATGCCTGGGCTGTCCGGGGTGATCTCGTCGCCTTCAGTCTTCGGCACGATCCTGTTCGGCGTGCCTGCCCGCCCGACGAGGAAGCCGAGACTGAATGGTGCGCCCTTCACGCCCTCATCCCGGCGCACCAGTTCCGCGCCGGCAAGGGCATCCGCGAACCGTTGGGTCTGCTGGAGGCTCAGCAGCCGCAGTGGGAAGCGCGACCACGCCGTCACCCCCATCGTCTTGCCGGTGAGGCGGTCGAAGAACGCCGCCGTCAGGAGCAATCCGAGGTAGGTCTCCGTCTTGCCGCCACCGGTCGCGAACCAGACCGTGTCGACGTAGCGGGCCTCCTCCTCCGGCTCGGCGAGGAAGCGAATGGCTGAGAGCAGGAATCCGACCTGGAAGGGCCGCCAGGAGGTGTACCCGCGTCCCTCGGCGCTCCGGGAGATCGCCTTGTTCATCAACTGGAAGGCGCGGAGGATCTCAGAGCGACCGCGTAGCAGCGCGAGACCGGCCCGGAGCCTCGCCAGTTCCGCGAACACCTGCTCGGCAGACTCGTCGGCCCTGGCTCGCATGTCCAGCGTCCAGCCCTCGGCGGCCTGCCGCGCGTCGAGGGTCTTCGAAGACCAGTGGGCGTGGTCGTACTCGTGGAGCGCGTCAACCAAGGCTTGGAGCTGAGGAAGCGGGTCGGATGCGAGCCTCATGAAGGACAGGTCCGGCTGCGGGGCCGATCCACTCCAGTAGTCGGGACGGTAGGTCCGCACGCTGACGCTGTCCGACGTGCGGAACACGCCGGCCGCCAGTTCCTCGACACCGACGTTCACACCGTACGCCGGCACCTTCCGGTCATATCGGAAGCTGTCCGGCAGCGCCTCCAGCTCGAATGGCACAGCAGGTAGGCCCGAGACGTCGAGCTGCGTCTCGTACAGATGGGAGTCGGTCAGGTCGGATACCTTCTTCTCCGGGCTCGTGTTGACCAGCTGCACCACGACTTCGGTCTGCCGATGCCAGTCCTCCACGTCCACCCGCACCTCGGCGGAGAGACCGGGGGCACCCACCGCGGCGAAGGCATCCCGGAGCTGCTTGCCGCCGAACGTTCCGCCCTCGCCGGATGCCAGAACCGACACGACCTCCTCGACGAGGCCCGTCCGCCACCAGCGCCGGTCCGGGTCCGGCCCGTCCTTCGGATCCTTCACCCACGCCCGCGCCCGTACGGTCACCGTCATCGACCACGGTGGCGCCGCCGCAGGGCGGAGCCGAATGGCGATGGCACACGGGTCGAGACGCTCCGACCGGTCGTCGGAGACGTCCTTGCGCACCTCGTCCTCGCAGGCGAGCCGGCCCAACCAGAACGTGCCGGAGGGTGCCACCTCGAGCCGGCTCAAGCCGTCGCCACGGCCCGCCGCCACCACTCGTCGGTCGAGCCAGTCGACGAACGCCTCACAGGCCTGCTCCAGAGACTGGTCCCCCACGCCGCTCATGACGCCTTCCTCCTCACGGGAACGCCGAACTCGCCGGCCTTCGAATCGTCGACCAGGTACGACCGCAACGCGACGACCTCCTCGCTCTCCCTCAGCGTCGCCAACGACTTGCCTTGGATCTGTCTGATCCGTTCACGGGTGACGTTGAAGTGAGCGCCGATGGCGTCCAGCGTCTCCTCGTCGCCGGTCTTGAGCCCGAACCTGCGCTCGAGGATGCGGACAGCCCGGTCCGGCAAGAGTGAACTCAAGGTATGGGCAACGTCCGTACGGAACATCGCGTGGATGACTATCTCGGCGGGATCGGTACGCCCGTCGCGGTTGTCGTCGTCGAGCAGGATGTCCGACAGGCGTAGGTCACCTTCGTCTCCCAGTAGCATGTCGATGCTGATCAGCGGACGATCGAGATCGAGGATCGCCTGCACTGATCCAGGCTCCACGCCCGTCTCCTCGGAGATCTCCGCCAAGGTGGGCTCACGGTCGAGCTTCAATGTCAGTCGCGAGATCGCCCGGCGCACCTTCTGCATCTTCTCGTGCAGGTGAGCCGGGATGCGGATCGTCCTTCCTCGGTCTGCGATGCCCCGATCGATGCTCTGCCTGATCCACCACGTCGCATAGGTCGAGAACTTGTTTCCCATCGATCCGTCGAACTTGTCGGCGGCCCGCATCAGGCCGACGTTGCCGTCCTGGATCCGGTCGGCGAACTCGACACCGCTGCGGTCGTAGTGGCGCTGCCTGGCGATCGAGACCACCAATCGCAGGTTCGCGCAGACCAGCTCCGCATGTGCGCGCCTACCGTCCGCTACGCGGCGTTCGAGACTCGAGCGGGCGCTCGGCGCCAGCTCTTCACCTCTTGCCTCCAACTCATCCTGAGCAGTGACGCCTTGAGAGATCAACGACCACAGTTCGACCTCGCGTGACGCGCCGATGAGGGGGTAACGGCTGATTGCCCGCAGGTACTGGCCGACCGAGTCACCGTCATGTTCGTACCCCTTGGGCGCAGCCTGCTTCGGACGAACGTCCGCTGACCGTGGAAGGTCGACGCCTGCGTCCTCCAACAGGCTGAGCAACTCGCCGTGCTGCGCCGACGACAGCTTCCGCTTCGTGGCCAGCAGTGCGACGTCGGCACGGCTCAGCTGGCCGCTACGTGCCCAGTCACCTAGGAGGTCGTCGAGCGTCTGACCCACGACGTCGTCGACCGCTCTCGCTGCCGGCGCCTGCGAGTCGTCTCCGAACATCCATGCAAGGTCGTCGTCCGCGGGGGCATCGTCCTCGGCCTGTGCCGCCTCGACGTCCAATGCGTCGGCCTGGTCCTCCGAAAGTTCCGCCGGCTCGGCAGTCTCCTCCGCACCATCCGTTGGTGCGCCCTCGACGGCCGGGCCCATCGTGGCAGGCGGGTCCTCCCGAGGTGCTGCGTGCGACGGCTTTCGGGTCAGCGCGACCACCAGTGCATCGATCTGGCGGTGGGTCAACCGGTGCCGGGCGACGAAGTCGGCTACGACCGACTGCGGCGACCGGGAACCACGGCGGTCGAGGTTGGTGCGCAGCTCGTCCACCAGGGCATCTGCAATGGGTACGGAGACCTCTGAGGTGGCGGTCGGTGAGGACAGCGGCACGACGACCGATGCCTCTACCACAGGCGCAGGCTCTGCGACCGAGTCGTCGACGACCGGGGCCGAAGCGACACGGGGCGACGGCGGCACGGCAACCGACGCCCCAGTGGGGGCCGGTTCGGGGGCCGGGAGTTGCTCCGGGTCGGGCGCCGGCCGGCCGAGCACCACGGCAGGAGTAGGCGGAGCAAGTTCCTCGACCGCACCGGCCAAGACGACTTCCCTGGGAAGCGGCTCGTTGAACCGCACGGAGGGCCAGATTGGGGTGGACGGCTCACCGGTCGCCTCGACCGGCGTCACAGATGGTTCGTCGACCGCCGCTCTGAGGGGTTCGACGACCGGGACCGACATGTCCGGATTCGCTACAGCGACATGCTCGAAGGGCTCGACCCTGGGCATGGGAGGTGGCGACGCCCGCGCATACGGCGGTACAGGAACAACCGCAATGACACGAGGCGCGGGCGTGTCCGACCTCCCTGCGACGGCCGCACTGCCGTTTGGCCGGGGTGGAACCGGAGGAACTGGCGGAACCGGCGGAGTCGGTGGGGCGGGCGGTTCCGGCGGAACGGTGATGCCCAGCTCGGCGATGCGCTCCCACAGTGGCTCCAGGGCCGCCTCCGGGTCCCGGCTGAAGACGCTCCCCCGGATGCGGACGAAGACGCAGTTGCCGACCCGTTCCAGCACCGCCTGCCGGCGCATGTCGCTCTCCCACTGGTCCGGCCCGTGGTAGGCGTCGCCGTCGCACTCGATGGCGAGCCGCCGCCCGTCGGGTGCAGGGAGGACGAAGTCGATCCGGTATCCGCCGATGCGGTACTGCGGCAGCGGCCGGTATCCCCGGGTCAGGATGCGGCGCAGCACCGCGCGTTCGAAGTCGCTGTCGCAGCGCCTCTCCAGGTCGTCGTACGCCTCGTCGGCGGCGGTGACGTTCTGGCAGTAGGTGAGCAGCAGGCCCCGGGCGTCGTCCTCGCGCAGGTCGGCGGGCTGCACGGAGTGGAAGACCCAGAGCTGGTCGCGGGCGCGGGAGGCGGCGACGTTGACCCGCCGGTGGTGGTCGCGCTTGGTGAAGGCGGAGACCATGCCGTTGTGCGGCGAGACGACCGTGGAGACGAGGACGATGTCGCGTTCGTCGCCCTGGAAGGTGTACGGGTCGCCGACGCGCAGCCGGCGCCGTTCCATCTCCTCCTCGCCCACCACCTCGCGCAGGCGGGTGAGCAGGTAGATGGCCTGCCCGCTGGTGCTGAGCAGGCTCACCACCCCGATGGTGCGTCCCTCGTACGCGGGGTCGGCGACGATGGCGGCGACCCGATCGACGAGGGCCTCGGCCTCGGCGACGTTGACGTTGCCGTAGGTGGGCAGGTCCTGGCGGATGCCCTCGGGCACGTGCACGGCGATGACGGGTTCGCCGATGCCGGCGGGCCGGTCGGTGCGCAGCGGCTCGATCTCGCCGCCGTAGTACGTCTGGCTGGAGAAGCCGATGATCGCCGGTACGGAGCGGAAGTGCTCGGTGAGCAGGATCCGCTCGGGTGAGCGGCGTACGGCGTGGTCGTAGAGGCTGCTCTCCGGGTCGAAGTGCTCGGCGGAGGGCACGTCGACCAGGTGCGAGTTGATCAGGCCGGTGACCGTGCCGACGAACGACAGCTGCGGGCCGATCTGCTGGTCGTCGCCGACGACGACGGCCCGTTCGGCGAGGCTGAGGATCGGCAGGGAGAACATGTCCGCCTGCGACGCCTCGTCGACGATCACGACGTCGAAGTGGGCGCCGCCGGCGAACTGCTCGATGGCCCGGTCGACGGACATGACCCAGACGGGCACGGCGTCGACGGCGGAGTTCATGGCCCGCTGGGCGTGTGCCTGCCACTGGGCGGCGTTCTTGCCCGTACCCTTGCCGATCTTGCGCAGGGCCGTGGTCCAGTCGGCGAGGGCGGCCCGGCGCCGGTCGTCGAGCGCCTTGGACACCTCCAGCCAGGACGAGGCGACGACGAGTTCCTGGGTCAGCCGGCGGATCCGCTCCCGCGTCTGCTCGATCCGGCGGCCCAGCGCGACGGGGTCGACGCTGCCGACGACGGTGTCGAACCAGGTCTGCGCGCGGCGCCACTGCCAGCGGTGCGGGCAGTCGGCCCCGGTGCCGCCGATCGCGACGGCGGTGCCGTCGTCGATCTGGGCGGTCCAGCCGGGCGCCGCCGGCCGCAGCCGCTCGGTGAGCTGCGCGAAGCGTTGCGCGTCGGGGCGCAGGGCGGCGAGCCGGCGTACCTCCGCGAGGATGCCGTCCCACCCTTCGAGGTCGGCGTGCTGGCGGCTCTGGTCGAGCAGCCGCCACAGCTCGCTGGCGTCCGTGCGCGACATGCCCTCCTGGAGCACCGTGCCGAGGGCCCGCTCGTCGGCGACGAGCTGGTCGTGGTCGAACACGGTCGCGCACCGGGAGACCAGGTCGGCGAGGGCGGTCAGCCGGCGTACGTCGACCGCCTGCTCGGCCCGGGGGACCAGGCGGCGGACGGTGGCGTTCAGGGTGGGCCAGCGGCGGCGGTCCCAGTCGAGCGCGGTGGCGGCGTCGGTGAGCAGCCGACCCACCCACAGGTCGGGCTGGTCGCCGAGGTCGTCGGGGAGGTTGAGCAGCTGCCGCCACTCGGTCCACCGGGTGTTCAGCTCCTGACGCAGCCGCAGCCGGGTGACGTACGCGACGACGATGTCGACGTCCTCGGTGGTGCGCAGGGGCTCGCTGTCGATGCGGCATTCGGCGGCGAGCCGGGCGAGGGTGCTCTGGAAGAGCCGGTTGACGCCCTTGCCGGTCGCGAACCGCTGCCGCAGCTCACCGAGCTGGGCGAGGAGGCGGCGCGGCTCGGCGCGCTGCGCCTCGGGCACGCTCACCTGGTGGCCGGCGAGGGTCCGGGTCGCCGCGGTCAGGTCGGTGAGCGCGCGCTGGCAGGCCGCGACGTGGTCCTGCCACCTGGTCTGCCAGTTCGGGTCGGCCTGGAGCAGGGTGGCCAGCCGGTCGGTCCACGCCCCCTCGCGGCCGGCGAGCAGGGTCAGCGCCTGACGCAGCTGCCCGACGAGGTCGTCGAGCGCCGGCCGGCCGAACGCGCGTACCTCCGGCAGGACGACCCCGGCGGCGGCGAGCCGGTCGAGTTCCTCGCGGGCGGCGGCGAGTTCGCGCCGGCCGGCGAGGACGGCGGCCTCCGCGGGCAGTTCGGCGGCCGTGGGCAGGTGCCGCAGCGCCTGGGTGCGGTCCTGTCGGACGGTACGCCGGGCGATGTCGAGCAGCTCGGTGAACTCCTCCACGCCCAGCGGCGCGGCCACGTCCGGCGCGAGGGCGTCGGGGATGTCCCCGTAGCGGTCGGCCCGCTCGCGCAGCCAGTTGCCGACGTCGCTCGGCGACAGCCGGATGCCGTCGATCTCGTAGTGCGCGGACTCGTTCTCGGCCATGGTGCGCAGGCCGCCGAGGGCCTGGCCGAGGTCCCGCTCGGCCTCCTCCAGTTGCCGTCGCAGCCGGTCGACGCGCTGCTGCTCGCCCCGCTTGTCGAGGGTCGCCCCACGGTCGGAGAGTTCGCGGGCGGCCAGTTGGAGCTGCACGAGCTGGTCGGTGGAGCGGCCCAGCACCGCCAGGCACAGCGACTGGATCTCCTTCGGCAGGCCGTCGCGCAGGACCCGCAGCGGGTCCTCCTTCTGCGCCACGACGAGCACCCGCTTGCCGTGCGCCATGAGGTGGCAGATCAGGTTGCGGATGGTGTGGGTCTTGCCGGTGCCGGGCGGGCCCTGCACGGCGACGTTGCGGTGCTGCGCGAGCCGGCGCGCGATGGACTCCTGTGCCTCGTTTGTCGGCAGCGGCATGAGCAGCCGCTCCCCCAGCGGCGCCCACCGCGCCGGCTGGTCCTGCGGCATCTCCAGCCGGCTCGGCTCGTGCGCCAGGATGGCGGCCAGCGAGCCGATGCTCGCGGTGTCGCCGGCGAGCAGCCGGGCGCGCAGTTCCTCCAGGAAGCGGCGCAGCATCCGCTGCCGGGGCCGGACGAAGAGCACGCCCGTGTCGTGCACGTGCGGGCCGGCCGGGGCCGCCGCGCCGCTGTCCCGTACGACGGGGTCGTGCCCGAGCCGGCGCAGCGCCCGCTCGAAGAACTCGACGCGGTCGAGGTCGTGCCAGACGTCGAGGTCGAGCTGACCGCCGGAGCCGGCCAGCGCGAGCAGTTGACTGAGGTAGCGCTCGTCGAGGCCGGTCAGCGGGTCGGTCTGGAGCCGGGGCGCGCCCTGCGGCGCCACCGTGACCATCGACCGGTCGGCGTCGAACTCGATGGTGACCGGGGTCACCACCAGCGGGTACTGCACCCGGTGCCCGGCGACGTCGGTGCGGATGACGCCGTGGCCCCACACGAGTTCGTGGGTGGCGGCGTCCATGTCGACGCGGTGCTTCAGGTCGAACAGGCTGCGGTGCAGTTGCCGCGTCGCCTCCGTACGCCGGGTCTGGTCGGCCCAGGGGCGCCACTCCCGTTCCCGCCACTGCGCGAACCGCTCCTGGAGCCTCTCGACCGTCTCCTCGTCGCCGACGAGCCGGGGTTCGGCCGCGTACGAGGGCGCCCCGGCCAGGTACGGCGTGAACTCGGCGGGCGTCCTGATCGGTCTCGTGGCGGCGGGCAGGCCGACCCGCAGCCAGCTGGCGCCGTCGGTCGAGACGCCCACCTCGCAGGCGGCGTGCGCGGGGAAGTCGTGCTGCCAGAAGGCGTCGGCGGTGGGAACCGTCCGGGCCGGCTTCTCCAGCTGCGCCCGCACGGCCATCAGGTACTCGACCAGGGAGGTGGCCCGGTCCCGGATGAGTGCGGGCGATTCCGTCGAGGACGTGGAGCGGGAAAGCATGCGGCACCTTTGGTTCTGCTGGGTGGACCGGCCAGGACGGGACGGATCGACCTGTCGTCAGGAGATCGGTAGGCGGGCTCGTCGTACGAGCAGTCGGTCACCTCCGCGCTGACGCACGGCTCCCACCTCCCCACTGGCGGTCCCCGGACCCTACCCACAAGAGTCCTACCAGCGGGACCCCCGAGGTTCCACCGATCGGCCGGCCTCGGCTCACCTGTTCCCGCCGTCAATAACCTACGAAGTCGATATTGCGCACGCGCAACTACTCGCCGGCAATCCGGCGTTCGCCCTGCTGAGCGGAAACAGCGGCTCCGGCGTCGGCACCCGGCGCGGCGCCCGTCGCCAGCGAGCTGAGGCACCCGGGCGGAGCGGCAGTGTCAGACACGCGACAGTCGGCGCGGTGCAGGACACCACGCCTGAGTGAGGGCCAGCCCAAACCGCGCTGACAGCCGAGGCACGTCAGATGTCCGGTGTCACAACCGAGTGGTAGCAACGGCTTCGTGATCAGCATTCGGCACGGCGACCTGCTCGACGCGGACGTCGAGGCGCTCGTCAACCCGGTCAACACCGTCGGGGTGATGGGCAAAGGGCTCGCCCTGGCCTTCAAGAGGGCCCATCCCGCGAACTTCACCGCGTACCGCGCGGCCTGCGCCGCCGGCACCGTCCGTCTCGGGCGGATGTTCGTGTACGACTCGGGCACGCCGGGCCGGCACCGCTACGTCGTCAACTTCCCGACCAAGGGCCATTGGCGCTCGCCGTCCCGCCTCGCCGACATCGAATCCGGGCTACCCGATCTGGTACGCGTCCTGCGCGACAACCGCATCGGCTCGGTGGCGGTGCCGGCTCTCGGCTGCGGCAACGGCGGCCTCGACTGGGCCGACGTTCGGCCCCTCGTCGAGACGGCCCTCGCCGAACTGCCGGGCGTGCAGGTGTGTCTGTACGAGCTCACGTGACCTGTCAAAGAACACCAGCGACGAGCCTGTGCGCTCAACCGGCGGCTGACACATCCTTCCCGCCGCCGTGTATGCCACCGTGCGAGCCATCTCGGCGCAACTCATCGCCTTGATGATCACAGCGGCTGGTCGTTTGTGCCCCCGTGCCATGCTTCCCACGGTGGTCCGCGTGAGATCGAGGTATGGGCATGGAGCTGCGTAAGAGTCGGCGCTTGCTGGTTTTCAGCGCCTTTCTCCTGGCGATCGGTGTGCTCGTGCTGTTGGGCGGGAGCGCGGCCAGTTCGTCCCCTTCGGTTGGTGCATTGCTCTTCGGTGGAATCACGGCCCTGCTGGGTGGCGTATTCGTCGTCAGCGAGCTGAAGCCGTTCAGGTTCCTCATCGGGCCCGAGGGGCTGACCCTGCGGGTTGCCGGGCTCAACCGGCTGGTGCCGTGGGCCGAGATCGACGCGATTGTCCTTGATGAATCGGTGCCGTCGCCTGGCGGCAGCAAGCCCGCCTCCCCGTCGTTGTTGCTGGTGCCGGCCGCCGGGTCGACCATCGATCGCCCTCTCACCGCCCGGAGCCCGGTCGATGAACGAGCGAGCCTGACCCTCCTCGACCTCGACAGGGTTCGACAGCCGGCGGATGAGGTGGCGGCAGCCCTCGCTCGCTTCGGAGGAGGCCGCTTCACGGATGTCCGGCGACTACGCCGAGAGCGGTTCGACTCGCCCAACTTCGCCATCGGTCTGCGCGGTTACGACCCGGCGCGGGTGGACGAGCTGATCCGACGCGGCCAGGACGCGCTGATCTCGGGCCGGACGTTGCAGCGCTATCAGGTCAAAGCCGAGCTTGACGAGGCGCGCACTGACCTGCCCAGGGCCACGCGCGGCTACGACTGCGGACAGGTCGACGCGCTGCTGGAGGAGCTTTCCGCCGTGCTGGCGACCTGGGGTGGCGAGGGCGCCAAAGCTGAGTGAACGCCGTCCCACCACCGGATCCGCCCCGCTCAGCCGGCGTGCGGGTGTCCCGCATCCGCCACCACAGTGGAGTCAGGGGGCAACGAACGCGAGCGCCTTCGTGAAGTAGGTGTCGACGTCCGTGGCGTGGTAGACCCGCTCGCTCGCCTCGATCCCGTCGAGGAACATCGCGTACACGGCCGCCAGGCGCAGCGCCGCGACCGGCCGCAGCAGCTCCACGGCCCGCTCCGGCTCGCACCCCGGCACCTCGGCCCGCCACCGCGCGCACCACCCGGCGAGCACCGGGGCGGCGACGTCGTCGGCGAGGCCCTCCACCAGCCGCAGCGCGTCGAACGCCGGGTGTCCCACGAACGCGTCGCCCCAGTCGATGACCACGTGCCGCCCGGCGTCGGCGCGCACGTTGCCGGGGTGCAGGTCCCCGTGCACGAGGGTGTCCGGCAGCCCGCACCCGCGTACCTCGTCGAGCCGCGCCTCCAGCCCCGCCAGCAGGGACTGCACTGGCGAGGTGTCCCAGCCGACCAGCCGGTCGCTGATCCAGCCCGGCAGGGCGTCGGCGCGCAGGTCGGGCACGCCCGCCGCGACCAGTTCCGCCACATCGGGGGCGGAGCGCACCTGCACCGGGTGGAAGTCGGCGGCCATCGCCAGCCGCTCCTCGACGGGTGCGCCGTAGCGGTCCTCGCCGGGCACGTGCTCAATCAGCATCCGGCCGTCGCCGTCGTCGGCGAGCAGCGTCGACGTCCTCCCGGGCGCGGCCCGGCCGAGCCAGCGCAGCACCGCGGCCTCGTGCCGGAAGAACACCGGCACCTGCTTCAGCCAGGCCGTGCCGCCCGGCCCGTCGAGCCGCCAGACCGCCGACAGGTTCCAGGTGCGCTGCTGGGTGACGGTCTCCGCCGGGCGGCCGAGCCGCCGCAGCTCCGCCGTCGCCCAGGCGAGGCTGCGCGCCGGGCCGCCGGGCTCGGCGTAGGGGGCGCGCAGCGGGTCCGCCGACAGGTCGAGGTTCGCCGGTACGAGCGGCGTGGCGGGCGGCCCGTCGACCTGGGCGAGGTACGTGACCGTGCCGCCCATCGGCTGCGGCGCGTCGCCGGTCAGCAGGCGGAGCACGGCCACCTCGACGCCGTACCGCTGGCGGGCCTCGGCCACGACCGGGGCGGCCTCCTGCCACCAGGGCGACGGGACGTCGAACGGCGGCAGTGCGCCCAGCGCAGCGCCGGCGGCATCGACCAGGGCGAGGGTCACGATGCGGTGGGACACGCCGGCACGCTACCGGCGCCCGCCGGGCCGGGGCGACCGGTTAACACCCCACGTCGCACCGGCCGCTGTGGCATGCCGGGGGCGCGCTGGTGGCCGGTACTTTCAGAGGCGCCCCGACGACGACGTGAGTTTGTGTGACCTGGACAGGTGCGAACCAGTCTCCACGTAGGTACGAGAATGTCTCGTGAAGGCGAGGTTGTGAGCGTGACCGATCACGCGTACCCGGTCAGGACCGACATGTCGGCGGTGGTGGACGCCGCGCGTCGCGGCGACCCGGCGGCAATGGACGAACTCGTCTCGCACTACCTGCCACTTGTCTACAACATCGTGGGCCGGGCACTGAACCGGTCGGCGGATGTCGACGACGTCGTGCAGAACACGATGTTGAGCGTCGTGCGGGGGCTGGCGGGCGTGCGCGACCCGCGGCTCTTCCGGTCGTGGCTGGTGGCCGTCACCATGAACGAGGTTCGCACCTCCCGCCAGTACCGGCACACCGCACCGGCGTCGCCGGAGGACATCGACAGCGTGATCGATCCGGGTTCCGACTTCGAGGATCTGACCCTGACCCGGCTCCGTCTCTCCGACCAGCGCCGCGAGGTCGCCCTGGCCACGCGCTGGCTGGACGACGACCACCGCCACCTGCTGTCCCTGTGGTGGCTGGTCGAGGCCGGCCACCTCTCCCGTGCCGACCTCGCCGACGCCCTGCAACTGGACCCGCACCACGTGACCGTCCGCGTGGCCCGGATGAAGGCACAGTTGGACACCGCTCGGCTGGTGGTGCGGGCCCTCGCCGCCCGGCCCGGCTGCGCCGGCCTGCTCGACACGGCTACCGACTGGGACGGCCGACCGGCGCCGGTGTGGCGTAAGCGGTTGGCGCGGCACATCCGAACCTGCGCGTACTGCCCGGACGTCACGTCGGACCTGGTCCCGGCCGAGCGGCTGCTGGCCGGCCTGGCGCTCACGCCGCTCCCGGCCGGTCTCGCCTGGCACGTCACGCAGCGGGTGCGTACCACCGCCGGCACGTCCCGGGGCGCCGCGTCGGCGGGCGGCCACGCGAAGACCGCCGGGTTGCTCCAGCAGGCCCGCGTCGCAGCGGTGTCCCTGCCCAAGGCCCTGGTCGGCGTCCTCGCGGCCGTCGCCGTGGTCGGAGGCGGAGGTTTCATCCTCGCCGGTTACGCCGCCGAGCCGAGCAGGCAGCCGTTGAGCGCGACAGGCGCGCGGTCCTCGACAGCGGTCACCGCACCGGCCTCCGGGACGACCGAGCCTGCGCTCGTGTCCCCTTCCCCGACGGCGCTCGACCGGTCCCCGACCCTCTCGCGCTCCGCCTCCACCACTACGCCGACGCCGACGCCGACCAGATCACCGAAGACCAGATCGCCGACGCCCACGAAGTCGCCGACCACGAAGTCGCCGGCCAGGTCTGCCGGCACGTCCACCGGCGTGTCCGCGGCGGAACAGCGTCTGCTGGTGCTGCTCAACGAGCGACGTCGCGCGCTCGGGCTGCCCGAGGTCAGGCTGCGCACGACGGAGCAACGCGCCGCGGAGGCCTGCGTGAAGCAGAACCTGGACGCCGGCACCTTCGAGCACTGCGGCCACGAGGTCCTGTTTGCGTCCTCGGGCAACTCCTCACCCGAGCAGATGATCGAGGCGTGGTTCAACAGCCCCGGCCACAAGACGGCGCTGACCTACGCCAGTTCCCGCTTCGCCGGCCCCGCCATCGTCTGGAACGGCACCCGCCAGATCGCCGCCATCAACATCGACTACTGAACATCCCGCACCTGCGAGGGTGACCCGGTGCCACGGCGCAACCGGCCCGACGCCAATCGGTGCCGGGCCGGTCGCCCGGCCAACTCAGCCGCCGCATCCGTCGTGTCCCGCGCGCACCGACAGCGACGGCAACGGCGATCAGGGGCGGCGGTCAGGGGCGGCGGGTGCGGGCGAGGGTGCCGACGACGGCGAGGGAGGCGACCGCCGCCCCGGCGAGCACCACGGCCATCGGCACGGCGCTGCCCTCGCCGCCCAGCCCGACCAGCGGGGCGGCCATCGCCCCCACCAGCGACTGGATGGTGCCGAGCAGCGCGGCGGCCGTACCGGCGTGGGCGGGGTGCCGGTCCAGGGCGAGCGCGGTGCCGTTCGGCATCACCATGCCGAGGGATCCCATGAAGACGAAGAGCGCCACCGCCACCAGCGGCAGGCTGCCGAGCAGCGCGCCGGCGAGCAGGACGGCGGCGGCCAGCAGCCCCACGCCCAGCGGGCGCAGCAGCAGGGTGCGGGGCGCGAAGCGGTCCAGCAGGCGGGCGTTGAGCTGGCCGGCAGCGACCAGGGCGAGCGC
Organism: Micromonospora sp. NPDC049060; assembly: GCF_040649055.1. NCBI lineage: Bacteria > Bacillati > Actinomycetota > Actinomycetes > Micromonosporales > Micromonosporaceae > Micromonospora > Micromonospora sp. NPDC049060. The sequence goes on along the minus strand of NZ_JBEZEV010000002.1, from coordinate 122,464 downwards.
GTTGACGCCGAAGATGAGGCTGAACGCGCCGGCCGAGACGCCGAAGACGTCCTGGAAGACGAAGGACGACCCGGAGATGTAGGCGAAGAGCGCGGCGAAGGCGAGGCCCTGCGCCAGCGCGTACCCGAGGAAGATCCGGTCGGTGAAGAGCGAGCGGCCGGCGGCGGCCGTGGCGGCGAGGCCGCCGGTGCTGCGCCGCGAGGCGGGCAGCGTCTCCGGCAGCCGCCACGCGACGGCGGCGGCGAGCAGCGCGCCGATCACCGCGAGGGCGACGAAGACGGTACGCCAGTCCCCGTAGCGCAGCACCAGGCTGCCGAAGGCGGGCGCGGCCATCGGGGCGACGCCGAAGACCAGGGTGAGCCGGGAGAAGTACTTGGCGGCCTCGCGGCCGGCGTAGAGGTCACGCACGACGGCGCGGGCCACCACGACGCCCATGCCGCCGGCGAAGCCCTGCGCGAGCCGCGCCGCGGCCAGGGTCTCGGCGGTCGGCACGGCCGCGCACACCAGCGACAGCAGGGTGTACGCGGCGACGCCCACCAGCACGGGCCGGCGCCGCCCGAAGCGGTCGCTGAGCGGGCCGGTGACGAGCTGGCCGAGCGCCATGCCGACGAGGCAGGTGGTCAGCGAGAGCTGGATCTGCGCCTGGCTGGCGGACAGGTCGCGGGTCATCTCCGGGAACGCCGGCAGGTAGGTGTCCAGGGAGAGCGGCCCGAACGCGGTGAGCGTGCCGAGCAGCACCAGCAGCACGACGGCGGCCCGCCCGGTGGGCGCGGCGACGCGCTCGTCCGGTCGGACGGGCGGCGCGGTGGCGTGCGGCATGGCGGTCCCCTCACTGACGGCTCGGCCCGGCTACGATAGCTCTGACTACAGAGCCATTTCGGCGTCGGAAGGCCTGACTGTGACGGACGAGACGGTCGACCTGCTCGGCGGAGCGCTCGGTGACCTGCACCGGATGCTGCGCCGGACGGCCACCCAGCGGGTCGGCCGCACCGCCCTGCCGGACGCCCAGGTGGAGGTGCTGCGGCTGGTGCAGCGGCGCCCGGGGATCGGCGTCCGCGAGGCCGCCGAGCGGCTGGGCACCGCGCCGAACACGGTCAGCACCCTCGTCGGCGAGCTGACCACCGCCGGGCTGCTGCACCGCGAGCGGGACCCGGCCGACCGGCGCACGATCCGGCTGGAGCTGACCGACGCGGCGCGGGAGCGGATGGCCGCGTACGGGCGGCACCGGCGCGACCTGCTCGCCGCCGCGCTGGCCGAGCTGGACGCCCCGGACCGCGAGACGCTGCTCGCCGCCGCCCCGGCGCTGCGCCGCCTCGCCGACCGGATGACGGGACGGGGCTGAGCCACCGGAACCGGAACGGCCGGCGGCTTCGCCGCTACGGTGACGGTGGACGGTGCCGGGTCGTGGGTGGAGGGTCGTCGGGTGATGGAACAGCGGATCAGTCTCGTGACGCTCGGCGTCGCCGACGTGGCCCGGGCACGCGCCTTCTACGAGCGGCTCGGCTGGCGCGGCCAGGAGGTCGAGGAGACCGTCTTCTTCCAGGCGGGCGGCCTGGCCCTGGTGCTGTGGAGCCGGGAGAAGCTGGCAGCCGACGCGGGCGTGCACGACCGGGGCGCAGGCGGGTTCGGCGGGACGACGCTGGCGCAGAACGTCCGCTCCCGGGGCGAGGTCGACGAGCTGCTGACGGCGGCGGCCGACGCCGGGGCCGAGGTGACCGTGCCGGCACGCGAGACCTTCTACGGCGGCTACGCCGGCTGCTTCGCCGACCCCGACGGGCACGTCTGGGAGATCGCCTGGAACCCGGGCTTCCCCCTCGGCCCGGACGGTTCACTCACCGTCCCCGACCTCACCCCACCGGACTGAGCGGTCAGGAAGCGACGCGGCGGGGGTACGCGTCGGCTTCGCGCGCCCACTGCTCGGCGGCCACGGAGAGGGCGTCGGCGGAGACGGTGAGCGTCAACGGGTAGACCGCGCCGAGCGGCTGCCGCCGCATCCAGGGCGGCAGCGACTCGTACGAGAACTCGACGGTCAGCGCCAGTCGGCGCCGGCGCAGCACCCGGGCGCGGAAGGCCAGGTTCGGCTCGGTGAAGCGGGCCACCGCCAGGGGCTCCGCCGGGTCACCGGTCGTCTCCGCCTGCTGCCGCAGCCAGCCCGCCAGCGCGTACGCCTCGGCCACCGTCAGGCAGGGTTCGAGGTGCGACCAGGCCTGCCCGTCGGCGGTGCGGGCGTCGGTCTCGACAAGCAGCCAGTCGTCCCAGTCCGCGGCCTCGTCCGGGTCGTCCGGCGGCCCGACCCCGGGCTGGTAGCCCACCGGCCGGATCCTCACCCGGGCACCGTCGTCGGAGCGGATCTCCATCCTGTCATCATGACCGATCCCGAGGCGCCGATGGGGGTATCCCCGCAGCTCAGGGCGCCCCGGCGAACAGCGGTCCGGGGCGCCGGCGCCCCGGTCAGCGCACCGGGTCGTGGGTGCCGCACGGCACGTCGGGCCGGCAGCGGCGCACCCGGTCGGCCGCCATCCGCCCGCCGACGGCCAGCCCGTGGCGCTCCACGGCGGCGAGCCCATACGCGCTGCACGTCGGGGTGAAGCGGCACTGCCCGGGCCAGCGGTGCGACAGCCAGCGCCGGTAGCCAAGGATCGCGGCCCGCCCGGCCCGGTCCACCAGCGGCGCCCGCCCGGCGGCGACGGTCGGCGGTGCCGAGGCCCGGCCGGGCGACACGAGCCGGGCGCCCAGCGCGCCCAGGGTCAGCAGGGTGGAGAAGAGCCCCAGGTCGCAGCAGGGGATGTCGCAGTTGCAGGCGTCGCAGTTGTCGAAACGGCTCTTCTTCTTGCGACGCTGGTCGCTCTTCAGGTAGATCACAGGGAACATCATGCGACTTCCGCGCCACCCCGAATCTCTCGGATGGCGTGCCTTCGCCTCGGTGGTGGCCGGCTCGGTGGTCAGCGCCGAGGCGGTCCGCCAGCGAAGGGACCGTACGACGCTGTCGAGCTGAGTCGGCTGTGACATCAGGTGGTGGTGTCCGGCCCGCTGATGCCACCAGAGGGCGGTGAATCGTCTACGACATCAGCTCGACAGCGTTGCGCACGTGAGCCCTCGCCCCGACCGGGAGTGCCGCGGAGCCGCGGGGTGCCGCGGAGCCGGGTGCGGACACCCGCCGAGCCGTCAGCGCCAGACCGTGCGGCGCACTCCGTCGTGCCCGGCGCAGGCGTCGCGCCGCCCGCCGGTGAGGCTGACCGAGCCGTCGCCGCACTGCACCAGGTGGCCGCGGCCGGCCCAGAACTCGGGTACGCAGTCGAACCAGTCGCAGATTTCGACGGCCGGCCTGCGGATGCGCTCGCCGCCGCAGAAGTCGTACCCCATCGGGTTGGTCGGGGCGCCGCAGAGCCGCTCGCGGGCGGGCGTCGGTGTGGGTGCGGTGGTGCCACGTCGCGGCTTCGAGGCGGCGGGCGGCACCTTCGCCTGCGCGGCCGGGAGGGCGACCGGCGGGGCGACGAAGGTCGGCGCGGGAGTCGCGGCGACGGCGACCTCCGAGCCGGTCGGGTCGGCGGGGTCGGTGTCCAGCAGGGCGGCGGGCACCAGCAGGGCGATGCCGGCGGCGACGGCCACGGTGCGCCGGCCGCCGGGCACGAACGCGAAGGGCTGGGCCTGCGCCGGGGTCGCGATCTGCGGCCGGAACGGCTTGAGCTGCGCGTGCTCGGCGATCGCCTCGTCGAGCTGGTCGAGCACCGCGCCGCGCTGCTCGATGGCGTCGGCGAAGGCCAGGGTCAGCTTGAACCGGAAGTCGGCGGCGACGTCCGCCGGGAGCATCAGCCCGGAGGTGCGCCGCCGGTCCAGCACCTGCATGAGGGTGACCGGCGCGTGCGGGTCGTGGGCCAGGCCGGTCATCCTCCCGTACGCCCAGTCGCGCCGGCCGCGACCGCCGAGCAGCACCAGCCGGCGGTTGGTGATCACCGCCATGCCGGCGTCGGCGACCCGGACGCCGTCCGGCCTGCGGGGCCGCGGCGGCGCGGCCGCCGGGGCGACCGTCAGGTCGGGCGCGGGCAGCACGGTGGTGTGTCGCACCTCCACCAGCTGCGCGGCCGGCAGCACCCAGAACACCACCTCGTCGGGCGCGAGCTCCAGCGCCAGGCCGGCGCCCGCCGCGGCCGAGCCCTGGAACTCCTCGGCGAGGGTACGCAGGCGGCGCAGTTCGTCGTCGCGTCTTCGCCATGCCTTGTCGGCGCTGCGGAACTCCCGCCGCCGCCGTTCGTTCTGCCGGTGCACCCACCGGTACCGCCACGTGGAACCCGTCGAATCAGTCCTTGCCATGCCGACTCCTTCGCCGTGCAGGCCACCAACCGGGGTGTCACAACCGTCAACGGTGACAACGGCCGACGGGGACACGCCGCAACGGGCAAAATGGCCGAACGACGGGCGAAAACGGGCGATAGGTGGATTTCGTCGAGTCGATTCGCGTCGTCGGGCGTGTCGACGGCGCGCGGGGCAGGCCCGACGGCGCGTCGCGTGCCGACCAATGGCGGCAGGGACCGGCTGCCCCGGCCGTGAACGCGGTCGCGCCCGCCCGGTCGCGGTGACCGGACGGGCGCGAACGATCGCGGGTCAGTGGCGGCGGCCCTCCCCCACCCGGTAGGTGCGCAGGTTCGGGTCGGCCTTGATCTGCGCCTCCGTGTATTTGATCGTGTCCCAGCCCTTGCCCGAGTAGAGCCGGGTCTGGTCGCCGTACCAGGGCGAGTTCGGGTTGCTCGACTGCGAGTAGGTGAGGATCTGCCGCCCCGAGGGGCCGTTACGGCCCAGCTCGACGGCCATCACGAAGGACGAGCCGTGCACCACCTTCGGGTAGCCGACGCCCGGCGCCAACGGACCAATGATCATGTTGAACACGCCGGCCTCGGCGCGTCCGCCGTGGATCGGGATGCGCCGGTCGCCGCGCGGCTCGGTCTGGATGTCGCCCAGGCGGGCGTCGAGCGGGATGCCGGCGAGCTTGCGGACGGCGTCGGCGAGCGCGGTGAGCACGCGCGGGTCGGCGGTGTTCAGCCGGCTCGGGGTGCGCACCGGGTCGGCGGCGTCGAACGCGTCGGCGAACCGGATGCCGCCTGACAGGGCGAACTCCGTGAACAGGTGCGCGCCGCGGCTGTCCAGGTCGACGCGCAGGTCCCAGCCCTTCAGCGCCGCGCAGGCCCCCCGCAGGTCGACAGTGCTCCCGTCGGAGGCGGTCGCGGTGGGCTGCGCGGCGCACAACGCCACCAGGTCGTCGCGCAGCAGTTCGCCGCCGTACGCGCGGTTGCCGAAGACCGTCTGCCAGAGCCGGGACGTGGTGTAGCCCCGCCCGGGCAGCCCGTCGGTGCCGGCGAGGCGCTCCCGCACCTGCTCCACGCCGAGGCGCGTACGCAGGCTGCGCTCGGTGCGCTCGTTGCCGACGATGCGCGGGAAGCCCTCCAGCGGCGCCTCCGGGTTGGCCAGCCAGTGGCTGTCGTTGGAGTTGGTCACGTAGTCGGCGCGGAACCGGATCGGCAGGTTGGCCGGGCCGAGGATGCCGGGCACCGCCGCGTCGCGGTCGCGGCCCAGCGCACAGGCCGACCGGGAGCCGTCGAGGACGGCCTGGCCGCTGCTGGCGTAGAGCGGCTGGAACGGCGCGGGGATGCAGGCGGCGGCCAGCTCGTCGGTGACCCGGGGCACCACCGAGTGGTCGGCGTAGAGCGCCTCGCCACGGGCGTCGGCGGCGATCACGTTCACCCAGGGCAGGAACTGGCGCCGGTCGAGGACCTGCTTCAGCTCGCGGACCGTCTTCGCCCGGCCCATCTCGAGCCAGCCGTCGAACGCCCGGTTGTTTGTCGCGTTGACGTCGGTGATCGCGTACGCGGCGGTGGTGGTCCAGTCGAAGGTGCCGGGGACGACGACCACCGGACCGAAGTGGGTGTCGTGGAAGGTGCGGCTGACCGGCACCGTGCCGCCACCCGGGGCGGGCACCTGGACGGTGACCGTGCGGGTGGTCATCTTCCGGGCCCGGCCGTCCACGTAGTAGGAGGTGGGGTCGCCGGGGACCAGCGCGAGCCGGTGCCAGACGAAGCGGCGGGCGGTGGAGACGGTGTGGCTCCAGGCGAGCGTGCGGTTGTGCCCGATCTCGATGATCGGGTCGCCGATGAGCGCCGCGCCCTCCACGTCGTAGTGGCCCGGGACCTTGAGGTGCATCCGGTAGAAGCGTTCCGCCCCCTCCCACGGGAAGTGCGGGTTGGCCAGCACCATCCCACCGCCGTGCGTGGTGGCCCGCGCGCCCAGCCCGTACGCGTTGCTGCCGACGCCGGCGGGCGCGCCGTCGCGGGCGGCGACGACCGCCGCGGCGCCCGGCGCGTCGAGGGCGGCGGCCGGGCCGGTGGCCGTGGGCGGGGCGGCGGCGACGATCCCGTCGAGCACCGCCCGCGAGCCGGCCCGCACCATGCTGGCCCAGCTCGCGCGCCACATGTCCAGCTCGGTCAGCGGACGCACCCACGGCTTGCCCCGGCAGGCCGGGTCGGTGAGGTTCGCCGCGCCGGTGCGGCGCAGATAGCTGTTGTAGCCGGCGACGAAGCCACGGATCTGGTCACGGACCTCGTCGGACGGCGAGTGCACGCCGTCGCGGGGCCCCTGCAGCAGCCGCTCCGCCGTGCCGTCGTCGATCGCCTTGCGGAAGAACAGGTCGCTGCGGACGTTCGCGTCCGTGGGGCCCGCCGCTCCGAAGTAGCGGGACCGCTCGGCGTTGACCGTGACGGTCTTCTCCGCGATGACGCAGATGTTGTCCTCGGCCTGGACGTGGCCGACGCCGAAGCCGAGGCTGGCGAAGGTGCGGGCGGTGATGTGCGGGACGCCGTACGACGCCCGGCGGATCTCCGCCGAGTAGCCGCCGTCATGGTGCCGCGCGGCGGCCGGCGGGACGCCGGCGACCGCTGTGGTGGCGACCGTGGCGAGGGCGGTGACCAGTGCGCAGAGCGGCCTTGGCCTCATCGGGACTTCCTCCCGTCCGGTGGACGTGTGAGAAGTTCACACGACCGGCATTCTCGCCGGGCGCGGGCGTGCCGAGGAAGACCCGACCGGGAAACCGGGTTGTTCCCCCTACGGACCCCCCGGACGCTGGGTAACGTCGGCGGCAGCCAGGGCCGACGAGGGGGTGGGACCGGTGGGCGACCCGCTCCGCCCGGTGATGATCGGCGTCGACATCGGCACCACAAGCACCAAGGCGGTCGCGTACGACCTGGACGGCGCCCTGCTCGCCCACCACTCGGTCGGCTACCCCCTCGACGAACCCTTCCCCGGCTACGCGGAGCAGGACGCGCGGCACATCCACGCGGCGGTGCTGGAGTCGTTGCGCGTGGTCGTGGCGGAGCTGGACCGGCCGGTCGCCGGGCTCTCCTTCGGCACGGCGATGCACAGCCTGATCGGCCTGGACCCGGACGGCCGCCCGCTCACCCCGTCGGTCACCTGGGCCGACTCGCGGGCCAGCCGGCAGGCCGAACGGCTGCGCGCGGTCCCGTCCGGGCTGGCGCTGCACCGCCGCACCGGCACCCCGGTCCATCCGATGGCGCCGCTGCCCAAGCTGCTCTGGTTCGCCGAGCAGGAGCCGGTGCTGTTCGGGCGGGCGGCGTACTGGGTGGGCATCAAGGACTGGGTGCTGCTGCGGCTGTGCGACGCGCTGGTGACCGACCACTCGGTCGCCTCCGCCACCGGCCTGATGGACATGCACCAGCTCTCCTGGGACGAAGAGGCGCTCGGCGTCGCCGGGATCACCGCGGAGCAGTTGCCGGAGCTGGTCCCCACCACCACCGTGCTGCCCGGCCTCACCGCCGAGGCCGCCGCGGCGACCGGGCTGCCCCGGGACACGAAGGTGGTCGTCGGCGCCGGGGACGGCCCGCTGGCCAACCTCGGGCTCGGCGCGGTCGCCCCGGGCGTGATGGCCTGCACGATCGGCACCAGCGGCGCGATGCGGGTCATGGTGGAGCGCCCCGGCGTCGACCCCCTCGGCGGGGTGTTCTGCTACGCGCTGACCGAGCAACGCTGGGTGGTCGGCGGGGCGATCAACAACGGCGGCGTCGTGCTGGAGTGGACCGGCGACGCGCTCGCCCCGGAGCTGGGCGAGGACGCCGAGGAGGAGCTGCTGGCGCAGGCCGCGCTGGCGCCGGTCGGCTCCGGCGGGCTGATCATGCTGCCGTACCTGCTCAGCGAGCGCGCCCCGCACTGGAGCGCGCTGCCGCGCGGCGCGTACGTGGGGCTGACCCACGGGCACCGCCGGGCGCACCTGGTGCGGGCCGCGTTGGAGGGCGTCTGCCAGCAGTTGGCGCTGGTGCTGGCCTCGGTGCGGGCCGCCGGCAACGAGGTCCGGGAGATTCGCGCCAGCGGCGGCTTCGCGCGCAGCCCACTGTGGCGGCAGATGCTGGCCGACGTGCTCGGCGTGCCGGTGCACTTCCCCGCCACGCGGGAGGGCTCCGGCTTCGGCGCGGCGCTGCTCGGCATGGAGGCGCTGGGATTGATCCCCTCCATCGAGGTCGCCGCCCACCTGGTGCACATCGAGGAGACGGCACGCCCGGATCCGGCCGCCGCCGCCACCTACGCCGCCCTGCTGCCACTCTTCGCCGGGCTCTACGACGCGTTGGTTCCCACGTTCACCTCGCTGCGCCGCCTCGCCCCGGGCCTGACCCCGGCGCCGGCACCGGCACCACCGAAGCGGTAGGGCACCGCCTCACCCCGGGGCCTGACCCGCCGGGGCCGGCCGGGCGCCGTGACGCCCGGCCGGCCCCGTCAGGGAGCCTCGACCCCGGAGATCAGGTAGCGGTGCACCTCCGCGCCGCGGATCGCCACCGCCTGCTCCGTCGAGGGGCCGGAGCCCCGGAAGTCGAGCAGCTGCTCCTCGGACTCCCAGCGCTCGTAGACGTTGATCCGCCCCGGCTCGACCAGGTCCGCGCCGATCGCGAAGTCGACGCAGCCCGGCGCGGACCGCGCCTGCCGGACGACCTCCACGCAGTCGGCCAGGTAGGCGTCCCGCTGGTCCGGGTCGACGTAGAGACTGCCGGCGACGATGAACACTGCTGACCTCCGGGGACGGCCGCGCGTCAGGCGCGGGTGATGGCGTTGGCGTGGATGGCCTCGCCCAGGTACGCGGCCATCCCCGGCCTGATCTTCTCGAAGTACGCGGTGAACCGCTCGTCCGCCACGTACATGTCGGCCAACCCGGTGTGGATCTCGTACGGGCAGTCGTAGAACCAGCGGCTGATCAGCTGCCGGTGCTCCTCGGCCAGGTCCATGGCCGCCGGCCCGTCCGCGGGCGCCCCGGATGCCATCACCTCGACGAACCGCCGCGCCCAGTCCTCGTTCTCGGCCTTGTTCCGCTGCCAGTCGTCCTTGGTGTAGCGGGCGACCCGCTCGTTCGACTGGCGGTACGCGTCGGTGTCGCCCCAGCGCTGCTCGACCTCCTCGGTGTGCGCGTCCGGGTCGAAGTCGCCGAAGACCTCGAACCGCTCCTGCGGGGTGAGTGGGATGTTCAACTTGCTCGCCTCCATTGCGAACTCGATCGCCGCGACCATCTCCTGGAGCTTCCTGATCCGTACGGACAGCAGCTCGTGCTGGCGACGCAGGTGCGCCGCCCGGTCACTCGCCGGGTCGTCGAGGATCGCGGCGATCTCCTCCAGCGGGAACCCCAGCTCCCGGTAGTAGCGGATGTGCTGCAACCGGTCCAGGTCGGCGTCGTCGTAGCGCCGGTAGCCGGTGCTGCTGCGGTCACTGGGCGAGAGCAGTCCGATCCCGTCGTAGTGGTGCAGCGTGCGCACGGTCACGCCGGCCGCCTTCGCGACCTGTCCCACCGTGTAGGCCATGGTTCCCTCCCTTCCGCCACCGAGGCTCCCGCCTGCCGTTACGTGAGGGTCAAGCCCGATCCATTCTGCGCCCCGCCGGCCGGCGCATTCGCCGTCCCGGGCCGGGTCGGGGCGGTTCCCGGGGCGCTGCCGGCCGGAGACGACGGTGCGGGCCGCCCGAGGATCGGGCGGCCCGCACGGTCACTGCGGTCAGGCGGTCAGGCGGTCAGGCGGTCACCAGCGGCGGCCGTCCGGCCAGGCGTCGTACGGGCGGGCCGACAGGATCGGGTCCCAGCCCGTGCTGGCCGGGGCGTCGGCCAGGTGTGGCTTGATGTCCGCGCCGCTGCCGTCGAACGGGCTGGCGTCGAGGTAGGTGAGGACCTGCCCCGAGTCGAGCCGCTTGTGGTAGAGGCCACCGCCCGGGCTGAACAGCGACTTCGTGTCGCCCCAACCGCTCGCGGCCAGATCCGTGGGCGTCCACGTCCCGGCCGCGTCGATGACGTACGTCAGCAGCTTGCCGCCGCTGGTCGTGCCGAGGATGCGGCCCGGGCCGGGCGCGGCCAGGGAGGTCAACGTGAAGTTGCCGGTGATCGACTTCGCGTTGACGATGTCGGCGTAGACGGGCTTCGGCTTGGTCACCGTGTAGCGGCGCAGGGCGGCGCCGGCGAGGCCGTAGAGCGAGCCGTTCCCGTCGTAGGCCAGCCGGTCGTGCGTCCATCCGCCCGACAGGGATTCCGTCCTGGTGAAGGTCAGCGGGTCGGTGCCGGTGACGTCCACCCGGTAGAGCTGCCCCTCGGCGCTGGTCACCAGGAGGGTGTCGGCGTTGAGAGCGGCCATCGCCTTCGGGGTGATGCCGAGCGGCTCCGCCGAGACAACCGTGCGCCGCGCGCCGGTCGCCGGGTCGAACGTCGTGTGCGACAGCCGCCCATCCGGCTTCGTGCCGAAGACCGACACGACGCCGGCCCAGGGCCGCGCGGAGATGAGCCGGTGCGCACTCCACGCGCCCACCGTGACGCGGGCAGCGCCCTCGAAGACGAGGTCCGCGCCACTGCCGTCGTACGGGTTGGCGTCACGGTAGCGCTGGAGCCCTCCGACCGGGTGCAGGACGTAGTAGACGCCGCCACCGGGCGAGGTCAGGATGGTGGGCTGGTCCCAGCCGGTGGTCTTCAGGTCGGCGCGCACCCACGCGTTGGCGCCGCTGCCATTGATCTTGTAGGAGATCAGGTACCCGGTGCTGAGGGTGCCGAGGATCCGCCCGGCACCAGGCGAGGCGAGCGTCTTCAGGCCGAAGCCGCTGCTGATCGTGGTGTAGGTGCCGATCTGGGCCAGCGTCGGCTTCGCGCTGGTCACGGTGTAGCGCCGCAGCGACGAGCCGGAGAAGATGCCGTACAGCGAGCCGTAGCCGTCGTAGACGAGCCGGTCGTGGGTCCAACCGTCGCCCAGCAGCGTCATCGTGTAGGTCAGCTCGACGGCGTCCGCGACGTCCACCCGGTGCAGGTTGCCGACCTGGTCGGTCATCAGGATGGTGTCGGCGTTGAGCGTGGCCATCGCCTTGGGCTGGAAGGGCAGCGCCGCGGCGGCCGTACGGGTGGCGCGCACCGTGTCGACGCCCGTGTCGAGCGCGTGCGAGACCAGCCGGAAGTCGGTGCCGTCCTGCACGACGGCGAAGAGGTGGACGTCGGCGGTCTGCCAGCGGATCCACTGTTCGAGGTCGTCGACCCGGGTGGCGGTGGCGCCGTCGCGGGTCTCGGTCTCGCCCAGGCACCCCTTCTGCCACGAGGTGTTGACGATCGCGACCAGTTGGGTGCCGTCGCGGAACGCCGGTCCGCCCGCGTCGCCCTTGCAGAGGGTCGCGCCGGCCGACGCGCCGAGCAGGCCGATCGACGTGGCGTCGACGTCCTGCACGGTGAACGAGCCCTGGTGCAGGCGATCCGGCACCCATTCGGTGGCCGTCCGGCCGTAGCCGGTGACCTGGAGCGTCTCGGCGGCCGACGGCGGCGTGCTGGCGAGCGTCACCGGCGGCACGTCGATCACCGGGGCCGCGAGGCGGACCAGGGCGACGTTACGGTCCGGATGCGGGGCGACCGCCGCCACCACACGTTGGTGGCCGGCGGTGCCGGTGAGGTCCGCGCGACCCACCACCACCGTGCTCGGCCGGCTGGGCGCGCCGGCGGCGACCGGCGCGTTGCCCTCGGCGAAGCAGCTCTTCGCCGTCAGGACCCAGTCGGAGTCGACGAGCGCCCCCGAGCAGGCGCGGAGATCGCCGAAGGTGACCTTGGCGCTGAACCGGTAGGTGCCGTCCGGGACCGGCTGGGCCCCCGTGACGGCCTGGGCGGAGGCCCCGCCCAGCAGGCCCGCCGTGACCGTGGCGGCGAGCAGGGCGGCGCCCCATCTACGCGTTCGGTGAACTGACAATGCATCCCCCGTGAGTTGAGCAGACTCGTGCCCGAACCGACCGCAGCCGATTCGATCTCGGTGGATGCTATCGGGGCTGCCACGGCGGGGAGACCCCTGCGCGCATAGGCGTCCGAGACGGGACAAGAGGGCCGTCGGGTGCGGGTCGTCAGTGCTCCTCCGACGCCGAACCGTCGGCGGCGTCCCCGGTCTCGTCGCCAGCGGCGACCGGCGGTCCGCCGTGCGTCCAGGGTGTCTCGTCGACCGCCGGGAACGCCCCCGCCGGCATGAACGCGTCCGACAGCGTGGTGTAGCAGAGCCGCTCCCCCACCTCGGGCACGCTGCCCGGCGGCGCGGTCAGCCCCCGGCCCATCCCGCCGGAGAGCTCCAGCACCACCTCGGTCTTGCCGTCCGCCGCCGGAGTCACGAAGACCACCCGGGCCTTCTGCGCCGGCCGGGCCGGCGAGTACAGCGTCGCGCCGACCGGCACCGCCACCGGCTCGGTGGTGACCAGCTGGATCCGGGGGCGCAGCACCGGCCGCTTCCCGGTGTCGTCCACCCGCTTCGGGTCCGCCAGGGTCACCTCGCCGACGAACGCCTCCCCGGTCAGCCGGTGCTCCGCCATCACCAGCGGGTCGTCGTAGGCGCGCTGCACCGCGTAGGAGGTCAGGGCCCGTTCCAGCCGGTGCAGCCGCTGGGCGGCGGCGACCGCCCCGTCCCGGCGGGGTTGCGGCGCGCCGCCGGAGTCGACGTGCTCGGCGTAGCCGGTGAAGGCGTCCTTGTCGCCGTCCCACCGGCCGGCCACCCGGGCGCCCGGAGGCAGGCAGCGCAGCAGCCCCACGCCGCGCCACATCAGCTCCCAGGTGGGCGCGAGCTGGTCGCGCAGCAGCCGTTCCAGCTCCGCGTACGCCCCGGCGCGCGCGACCGGGTCGTCCTCGGCGGCGGCGTACGCGGCGACGGCCGGGGCGAGCCACCGGTTGTCGAAGTCCGGGTCGGTGGCCGGGCCGGCGGGCGGGCAGGTCGCCGGGTCCTCGGCCCGGGCCGCCGCCTCGGGGCCGGTGAGCCCGGCGGGCGGGTCGATCCAGCCGAGCAGCGCCGGCAGGTGCAGGTCCTCCACCACGCTCTGCCCCGTGGCCCAGTGCAGGGCCAGCGCGTCGGTCATCGCCAGCAGCGCCGACGAGCCGGGATGCTCGGCCCGCTCGGCGAAGAAGGTCAGCCAGCGCCCCAGCACCGGCACCGACGGGTGCACCGGATAGTCCCCGTCGGGCCGGCGGAAGCGGGTGGAGCGGCCGAACAGCCGCAGGAAGGTGATCCCGGCGGGGTTCGGCACCAGCAGCTGCGGGGCGTCGACGTGGCGGTACCGCACGTCCCTGCCCCGGTCGACCGGCACCGCCTCGGAGACGCCCCGGAAACCGTCCAGGTAGGGCAGCACGATCCCGGCCAGCTCGGCGGCGAACGCGAACCGCTGATCACGGTTGCGGGGCTGCGGCACGATCAGCAGCCGCGCCGCGTCCGGGGCGTCGCCGACCAGCGCCGCCAGCGGCGCGTTGGCCTCGCCGGCCATCGCCAGCGGCACCAGCACCAGCGGCCGCCCGGACAGGTGCAGGTGCCGGACGGTCGCCACCGGCTGGGCCACCCCGGCGGCGAGCGCCTGGGCCCGGGCGAACGCGCGGAGCGTGCTCACGCGGGCCCGCCCCGCCCGGCGGCCGACGCCCGGGCAGCGACGGAGTCGCGGGGCGTACTCATGCGGGGGTCCCGGTGAGGGCGTCGGCGCGCAACCGGGCGGCGGCCCGCAGCAGCGCGGCGGCCTCCTCCTGCCCGGGCTCCGGGGCGCGCTCGCCGGCGGCCAGCGCCAGCACCTCGTCGACCTCCGCGACCCCGCCGAGCGCCTCCCGGACCGGCCGGCCCAGCGCCCCGGTGTGCCCGCGCGCCTCGTGCCGGCAGAAGTACGCCAGCTCGCAGGCCGCCAGGCAGTCGGGCGCGTAGCGGGCCTGCACCTGCGACAGCGCGGCGAGCAGGGCCGCGGGCTCGACCGTCAGGTCGGCGGTGAAGTCCTCGGGCACGGCGGCCAGCAGCGCGTCGACCCGGGCCATCCGGTCGAGCTGGCGGCGCAGCACCAGCAGCTGCTTGCGCACGTCGACCAGGCTGGCCACCGGCTGGTTGGCGAAGTCGCGCGGGCAGACCAGCACCGCGTCGTGCGACACCAGCTCCGGGTCGTGGCCGGCGGCGGCGAGCAGCTCGCGCAGGGCCAGCACGTAGACGGCGGCCTGGATCGCGGCGCCGGACACCTTGGCCGGGTCGGCCTGGCCGTCGACCACCGGGAACGACTTGATCTCGACGACGTGGAACCGGCCGGCGAGCCGGGCGGCGACCAGGTCCGGCTCCAGGTGCACCCGGCGACCGGCGACCTCCAGGCCGAGCAACGGGTGGTCGAACAGTGCGGCGGTGTCGTCCGTCCCGCCGGGGGTGGCGCCCGTCAGCAGCGCGGCGGAGCGGCGGTGCCGGGCGGCCGTGTCGTCCTCGACGCCGTCGCCGAGGTCCGTCCAACTCGCCGCCGCCGGCACCGGTACGCCCAGCCGCTCGGCGACCAGCCGCAGCAGTTCGGCCCCGCCGTCGGCCTTGACCTGCGCCTCGAACGCGTTGCCCCGGGTGATGGCGAACCGGGACTGCCCGAACCGGGCGGGAAAGCCGATCCGCTCGGCCAGCTTCGGCTTGTCCACCCCCGCGCCGTCCAGCACGGCCCGCCGGGTGCAGCCCGGGTTGCCGGTCAGGGCGGCGATGGTGCGCGCGTTGTGCCGCCTCGGTGGCACGCCGCCGCGGATCGCGGCCAGTCGTTCCTCGGTGCTCGTCACGATCCGCCACGATAGGCGGTCGCCGCCGCCCGCGCCCGGCGCCGCCCCGGCCGGTGGCACCCGCCGCAGCCGTCGGCCCGGGGCCCGGCCGCGCGGAACCGGCTCAGAGCAGGGTGGTGAACGGCCCCAGGAAACCGCAGCAGATCAGCCCGAAGGCGCCCAACGTGACAAGCGCGATGCTGTAGTTCGACCAGAGCCCGAACTTCGTCACGTCGGTGCCGTACCCGTCGTAGGCGCGGTTTCGCCAACCGCCGAAGCGGAACGACAGGTGGTAGGCCGCGCCGGGATGGGCGACCAGCGTGGTGGTGATCAGCGGCAGGCCCATGAAATCGGTGTACCGCACGTCGAGTGACCCGGGAGGAATCACCACGTACCAGGTGCCCTCGCCCGGGATCGGCACCGCCTGGCCGTTGACCTTGAACTTGCTCGTGGCGGGGGCGGGCACGATGTACGGGCCACGGTTCACCGTGACGGCGAGCACCGCGTAGCCGGGCGGGGGCGCGATCGGGTGGGGGTACACCATCGGCGTCACAGCGCCTGGCACGTGCGGGTACGACGCATGAGGGGGGTACGACACCGCCACATCCTGGCACGGTCCCACCAGTCCGCCGCGCCTCGGCGGAGCACGAACCGGTCAGCGCCCGGCGGAGCGGTTCCAGGGCGAACGGGGCAGGGCGGTGCCGGCCAGCGGCCGGCGGTCGCGGCGACGACGGCGGCGGCCGGGGGTGCACGGCGGCCGGGAGACGGTGTGCACGGGCGCGGGCGCGGGCACGGCGGGCTGCCGGCCGATCAGCCAGCAGAGGAAACGGGCCATCGGTGGGCTCAGCCGACCGGGAGGCGCTCGGCCTCCGACCGGGAGATGTCGTACTGGGCGCCGCAGAAGGTGCACTGCTGCACGTAGCGGGTGCGGATCGGGATGAGCGGCACGAAGAACAGGCTGAACTTCGTCGATCGGCGCGTGATCACCTGCGCGGCCTGGTTGTGGCAGTTGCGGCAGACCTGCTGCACCACGCCGGACTGGCTGACCTTGGTGCGGAGCCCGAAGATGAAGAACATCGCCCCCCAGTACCCACCAGAGGCCCGACTATCACCTGCGACTTTCGACCGCCCGGGGCGCGCTCCGCCTGGAGCGCGCCCCGGGGGGCGTACGTCAGCTCGTCGCCTTCGCGGGCACGGGTTCCAGGCCCGGCACCTCCGCGGGGAGCCAGATCGGCTGCCAGTCCTTCATCTCGTGGAACCGGCGCAGCTCGAACAGCGACGAGACCGACCCGGCCCACGCCCCGTACGGCGGGTTCTGCTCGTCGAAGCCGGACTGCACGAAGGTCAGCTTCGTCTTCCCCTGCGACTCGGCCAGCTCCCAGGTGCTGACGCCGGTCGGCCCCCAGTCCACCGACAGCTTCCGGCCCGGCTCCAGGTCGACGACCTTCGCCGCGTAGCCGTGCTCGAAGCCGCCCATCGCGTAGCGACCGCCGACCCAGGGCTCGATGCCGATCGGGTAGCCGAACCAGGCGCTGGCCTGCTCGGAGTCGGTCAGCGACTCGAACACCTTCGCCGCCGGCGCGTCGATCAGCAGCTCGCCGCGCATCTCGGCGGAGGCGAAGTCGACCTTCGGCAGCAGCGACTGCCCCGCCAGGTGGGCGGCCAGGTTGGCGAGCGACAGGCTCCAGAACGTCTGGAGCACGCCCCGGATGGTGCTGCCGCTCATCGCCTCGGCGAAGTCGAAGTGGCTCTGGGTCAGCGTCAGCACCGTGGTCCCGGGGCCCTCCGCGCGCAGGGCGAACTCGGTGGTGGTCTCCACCCCGTCGAGCAGCCAGGCGAAGCGCAGCGTGTCGTCGTCGACGTGTATCAGCCGCTGGTGCGGCGCGTCGCCCTCCGGGGTGTGGCGGCCCCAGAACTCGTACCGTCGCGGCAGCTCGACCTCGGCGTGCTCGGCGAGCCAGACGCGCAGCTCGGCCGGGTCGGTCAGGGCGCGGCGGACGGCCTCGGCCGGCGCGGCGAGACGGACGGGCAGCCTCATCGGTTCAGTCACGTTCTTTCCCCTTCGGATAGCAGGCCACGGCGAGCTTGAAGGCGTCGCCCTCGGCGCCCCCGTAGCGGGTGAACAGGTCCTGCAGAGTGCTCTGCAGGTCGTGCAGGAACTGCTGGCGGAGCTCCGCCGGCACCCGGATCTCGCCGGCGACCCCGACCGAGGGGAGCTCGGGGGCGGCACGGTCGAGCCCGGCGATGTCCTCCTGGACCTCCTCCATCAGGTCCAACAGGTAGCCGAGGCTCAGCTCGTCGCGGGCCCGGCGCAGGCCGATCCGGCCGACCAGCCGGGGAGACAGCCAGTAGGACCGGGCGGCGGCCTGGTAGATGCCCTCGGTGATGCCCCGGACCTTGCGTTCGCTGACCAGCTCGACCAGCCCGGCGGCGACGAGCTGCTTGACGTGGTAGTAGACGCGCTGCGGCGTCTGCTCCAGCCGGGTGGCGACCTCGGTGCAGGTGCGCGGCTCGGCCAGTTGTCGCAGCACCTCGACGCGGTGCGGCTTGAGCAGGACCTCGGCCTGCTCGATCTGTTCCAGGTACAGGACGTCTCTCATGGCAAAATCAGTTTGTACGTACAAAATTTGTTTGTCAATGGCTTCGGCGACAGCCGCGCCGGCGGGCGGCGCGGCTGTCGACGGCGGATCAGGGCAGCCAGTCGGGGCGCAGCGGGTAGCCGCTCGCCCCCTCCGGACCGAGGCGGGTGGCCAGCACCTGGTGCAGTTGGATGCCGTTGCGCTCGAACGCCAGCCGGGACCCGGCCATGTAGAGGCCCCACACCCGGGCCGTGCCCGGCCCCACCTCCGAGACGCAGAAGTCCCAGTGCGCGACGAGGTTGCGGCACCAGCCGGCCAGCGTCAGCGCGTAGTGCAGCCGCAGGTTCTCCTCGTGCTGCACCTCCAGCCCGACGTCGTGGATCTCGCCGACCAGGCGCCCCGGGCCGGCCAGCTCCCCGTCGGGGAAGACGTAGCGGTCGATGAACGCGCCCGACCGGTGCGGCGCGCGGTTGTCGGCCCGCGTGATGCAGTGGTTGAGCAGCCGCCCGTCCGGCCGCAGCCGGTCCCGCAGGGCCCCGAAGTAGGCCGGGTAGTGGCGCACCCCGACGTGCTCGGTCAGGCCGATCGAGGAGACCGCGTCGAACTGCTCGCGCGGCGCGTCCCGGTAGTCGAGGTGACGCACCTCGGCCAGGCCGGTCAGCCCCTCCCGTTCGATCGCCGCCCGGGCCCACTCGGCCTGCGCCCGGGACAGGGTCACCCCGAGCGCCTTCACGCCGTACTCGCGGGCCGCGTGCCGGACCATGCCGCCCCACCCGCAGCCCACGTCGAGCAGCCGCATCCCGGCCTTCAGCGCCAGCTTCTGCGCCACCAGGTCGTACTTGGCCGCCTGCGCCTGCTCCAGCGTGTCGTCGGGCGAGCGGAAGACCGCGCAGGTGTACGTCATCGACGGGCCGAGCACCTTCTCGTAGAAGGCGTTCGAGACGTCGTAGTGGTGGGAGATCGCGGTGCTGTCCCGGCTGCGGGAGTGCCGCAGCCCGTTCACCACGCGCTTCCAGCGCGGCAGCGCCTCCTGCGGCGGGGGCGGCGGCGGCATCAGCCGCTCCCAGCCCAGCCCGCGCACCAGGGCCAGCCCCTCGGCCAGCGACGGCGTACGCAGCCGCAGCTCGTCCTTGAGCACCCGCAACGCCTCGTACGGGTCGCCCGGGTGCACCCCCTGCAACGCCAGGTCGCCGCCGACGTACGCCCGGGCCATGCCCAGGTCGCCCGGGGCGGTGAGCAGGTAGGTCAGGCCCCGCTCGGAACGGATCGACAGGGTGATGCCGGCGTCGGCCGGGCCGACCGCGCTGCCGTCGTACCCGGTGACCCGCACCGGCAGGGCACCGGTCGTCAACGCGCGGACGACGTCCGCCACGGTCGGACCCGGTCGCCGGCTCCCCGCCGGCGGGCTGGCGGGAGCGCTCGCCGCCCCCTGGTCTCGATCGGTCAGGCTCATGCTCTCGCTACCGCCTTCTCGTACAGTCCGGTGAGCCGGTGGTCCGGGTCGTAACGGTCCTTCACCGCGCGCCACGTCGCGCCGCCGTAGAGCCGGTCGAAGGATTCCCGGTCGTAGTACGCGTCGGAGTAGAGCGACTTGTGGCCGCCCGACTCCGACACCATGCGCTCGATCGCCCGGTTGACGTCGCCGTCGGCGGCCCCCGCCGCGATCGGCACGCTGCCCCAGAAGCCGACGTTCACGTAGTTCTGCCCGGCCCGGAGCGGATAGAGCGGCCAGGCCCGGGCCGATCCGGGACCGGACGGCTCGCGCAGCCGCAAGGGGCACAGCCAGACCGGGGTCATCCCGACGGTGCCGGCGAACCAGCGCAGGAACCCGGCCATCCGCTCCAGCGGGATCTCCACGTCCTGCACCACCCGCTCGCGCGCCGGCTGGCCCCGCAGGCGGTCGATCCGGGCGGCCACGCCGTGCCGGTGCTCCCACCGGACCAGCCGGTGGTAGACGTCGCTGCGCCGCCACCGCGCCGGCCAGACCCGCCGGAGCACCGGGTGCTGCACCCCGAACGCCGCCGAACACCAGAACCAGTCGGTGTCCCAGCGCCACAGATAGTCGTACGTGGTCAGTGCGTCGTGCGTGCGCCGGCGCAGCGAGCGGTAGTAGATGTCCTGTCCCGTGTAGTCACTGGGCGGCGGCGCGTCGTCGGTGAAGGCGCCCAGCACCAGGTACGCCTCGCCGGGGCTGAACATCACCCCGTCCATCGCGTCCACCGCCTCCCCCGCCCAGGACCGGGTCGCGGTGACCTCGGCGATCGCGTCGGCGAGCGCCTCCAGCCGGGTGAACCGGACGTTGCGCAGGGCCACGAAGCGGCGTACCGGCTGGAGTTCGATGCGCAGCCGGGTGGCGTAGCCGAGGCTGCCCAGCGAGTTGGGGAACGCCGCGAAGAGGTCGGCGTGCTCCCCCTCCGGGCGGGCGGTGACGATCTCGCCGGCCCCGGTGAGCACGTCCATCTCGACCACCGACTCGTGCGGCAGGCCATTGCGGAACGAGGTCGACTCGATGCCGAGACCGGTCACCGCCCCGCCGAGGGTGATGGTGCGCAACTGCGGCACGACCAGCGGCATCAGCCCGTGCGGCAGGGTCGCGTCGACCAGGTCCTCGTAGGTGCACATGCCCTGCACGTCGGCCGTGCGGGCGACCGGGTCCACGGCGAGCACGCCCGTGAGCCCGGTGACGTCCAGGCCCGGCGCGCGGGGGGCGGACCGGGGACGGAACAGGTTGGAGGTGCGCTTGGCCAGCCGCACCGGCGCGCCCGCGGGCACCGCCGCGTAGGACCGTCGCAACTGGGCCACCGCACCGTCGTGGTCGACCGGATGATGATCCACACGGACCGCACACATGCGGTCACTGTACGCGCTGAAACCCCCGTGACGGGGGACGTCCACTGGTGCGTCCGCGACGTGATCGGAGCACTGGCCGCCGCCGGGCCGGCGACATAGCGTGGGAGCCATGCCGAGAGCCGTCTGGAACGACCTGGTCGTGGCCGAGAGCGACGACACCGTGCTGGTCGAGGGGAACCACTACTTCCCGCGCGCCGCCCTGCGCGACGACCTGCTCCGCGAGTCCGACACGCACACCGTCTGCCCGTGGAAGGGCACCGCGTCCTACTACACGCTGGAGCACGACGGCCGGACCAGCGTCGACGCGGTCTGGTACTACCCCGAGCCGAAGCCGGAGGCGGAGATGGTCCGCGACCGGGTCGCCTTCTGGAAGGACGTCCGGGTCGTCGACTGACGCGCCTGCCGACGGGGACGCGCGGACCTCGCGTCATCGGTCGACGACAGCCGGCTCACCGACGCCGCCGCCGCATTCGCAGCCGGGCGGGCGGCTTGGCCGACCGGGGCCCCCGACGGGTCGTCGGGGCCGGAGCCGGTCGGCCCCCGCCCGGGTGGACCCACCACCCGAGGACCATCGCCGTCAGGAAGAGGCAGAAGATCCCGCCGATCAGGGACGCCTGCCACCCGTCCCCCGGCGGCCACGCCCTCGACGCGCCCGACCCGCTCACCCGGGCGGCGCGGCTCACCGGCTCCCCCGCGATCCGCGGGTCGTCGTCGAACCTCTCCTCGTACGCGACACCGTCGATCCGTACGGTGGCATCGGCCGAGACGAACGTGCCCCCGCACCGCCACGGGTCACCCCTGGCCCAGTCGTCGATCGCGCACCGGGAGAGGCTGACGGTTCCGCCGATTCCCCACCTCTCGGCCCGCAGCTGGTCGATGCCGTCGCCGAGCGGCATCAGGGCCAGCCAGAGGAAGAAGCCGACCAGCGCCGCCCCGAACAGGTTGGCCCAACCGAGATCCCACACGTGATCGACCCGCCGCATCACCGCCCGCCGCAACCGCGTAACGTCGCGAGGGTAGGTGGCCGCCGCCACGGCCACCGCTGCCGGCACGGCGTGACCCGTCCGGTCACCCGGTACGCAGCATGCGCAACTGGGCCAGGTGTTTCGGCAGGTGCACCCGGGTGTGCAGGTCCAACGTGCGGGCCCAGGGCAGCGGCTCGTCCACGACCAGGTCGAAGCCCTCGCGCAGATGGGTCTCCACCGGGGTCTGGGCTGCCGCCGGGCCGAGCCGATCGGTCAGGGCACAGAGCTTCTGACTGGTGGCCCGCAGCAGGGTGGCCAGCCCGTCCAGCCCACCGCACTCGGCGACCAGCGCGTCCACCTGGGGACGGTGGATGGTCTCCAGGTCGTAGTACGCGAACGGCGCACCGGCGAGGACCGCCTCGGTGGCCTCCGTCATCAACTCGTCGTTGGCGGCAAGGTGCGCGACGATCTGCTCGGCGCTCAACTGCCCGGCCGGCGGCGGCCCGAACCCGCCCGCGTCGACCTCCGCGAGCACCTCCGCGTACGCCCCCCGCAACGCCCCGCTGTCCATGTCCCCAGTCAATCCCGGCCCGCGCTGTCCGGCCCGGCGTTCCCGCGGACGGTTCACCCGGAAGGGACCGGCCGGAAACGCGTGCCGGAACGCCGAAGGGCTGGACACGGGGCGCAGCCGCCCGGGCCCGTCGAATCCGCCAGGTCAGCGACGGCGTGGTTGCCGGGTGCGGAGGTAGTCGGAGACGACGTACTCGCCGAGATCCTCCAGGTCGGGGGTGAACATCCGGCCCTTCGAGCGGCGGGCCACGGCGTCGACGAAGCGGCGCAGGCCGGGATCGTCACCGAGCATGAACAGGTTGAGCGTGGCCCCGTAGCGGGTGAGCCGGTCCACCTCGCCCACGGTCGCCGCGATCGTCTCCGGCAGCGGCGGCCAGTGGAACAGCGCCTCCCCGTCGTCCGGGTCCAGGTGGGCGGTCGGCTCCCCGTCGGTGACCACCAGCACCACCGGCTCGGCGTCCGGGTGCCGCCGCAGGTGCCGGGCGGCCAGCCGCAGCGCGTGCTGGAGGTTCGTGCCCTGCCGCAGGTCCGGCTCGACGGCGGCCAGTTCCTGCTGGGTCAGCGGCAGCGCCTCCAGGCCGAAGCCGACGATCTGCAACGCGTCCTGGGGGAACCGGGTGGCCATCAGGTGCGCCAGCGCCAGCGCCGTCTGCTTCATCGGGCCCCACCGGCCCTGGGAGATCATCGAGTAGGAGAGGTCGACGCAGAGCACCACCGCCGCCGAGGCCCGCCGCTCGGTCTCCACCACCTCGAAGTCCTCGACGGCCAGCTGGACCGGCACACCGGAGCCGGCGCGGCGGACCGCCCGGGTCAGCGTCCGCACCACGTCCAGGGGCTGCTCGTCGCCGTACTCCCATGGCCTCGATCCGCCGCTGACCTCGCCGGCGGCGCCCGCCGAGCGCAGGTCGTGCTGGCCGCGCGGCCCGGCCGTCAGGTCCGCGAATACCCGCCGCAGCGCCGTGCCGCCGAGCCGGCGCAGCGCCTTCGGGCTCAGGGTCAGCCCGTCGGCGTCCCGACTCACCCAACCCTGCCGGCGCAGCTCCCGCTCCAGCTCCCGCAGCCGGCGTACGTCGTCGGCGGCGTCGCGGCCCAGCGTCCGGGCCACCGCGTCGACGTCGACGTCGTCCAGGGTGGCGCCCGCATGCTCCTGGTCGAGCTGGTCCAGCAGCTCGTCCAGCTCGGCGATCTCGCCGAGCGCGCCGGCGGCCTCGCCGTAGCCGAGCGGCCGCTCGCCCCGCACCCGCTCGCCCGGGCCCCGGTGCAGGTCGGGGCGGAGCGCCCGGAGGTTGGCGTCCAGCGCGGACAGCTCGCCGGCGAGCCGGTCGCCGAGCGACTGCCGCATCAGGCCGGCCAGCTCCTCACGCTGGCGGTCGGAGAGCGAGCGCATCAGCCGCTCACCGGCGGCCGAGCGCCGGGCCAGCACGTCGACCAACTCGTCGACGTCGGCCGGCTGCTCGGGGAAGAACGCGCCGTGCCGGCGCATGAACTCGGCGAAGGCGTCGGTGGTGTCCTCCGACCGGGCGTGCCGGGCCAGCAGGTCGTTCAGGTCGCGCATCATCTCGGCCAGCCGCTGCTGCGCGGCCGGGTCCGCCGAGGCGCGCACCGCGTCGCGCAGCCCGGCGAAGCGCTGGCCGAGCACGTCGTCGCGCAGCCCGTCGAGGATCCGCTGGTACGTCCGGCGGGCCTCGTCGCTGCTCCACCGGTAGCCGGTCAGCTCCTCCACGGCGCGGGCCGTCGAGCGGGGCAGGTTGTCCAACACCGCCTCGGCGAACCGCGCGTCGTCGCCGTCGCGCCCGCGCAGCTCGTCCCGCTCGGCGGCGAGCGCCTGGTCGAGCAGGGCCCGGGCCCGGGTGACCGCCCCGTCCAGGTCGCCCCGGCGCAACGCCTCCCGGCGCAGCCGCCTGGCCCGGGCGGCGAGGTCGTCGAGTCCGCCGCGCCCCTGGGGCCCCTGCCGCAGCAGGTCCCGCAGCGCCTCCCGGAGACTGCCGCCGGCCAGCACCTCGGCGCCGACGGCGTCCACCGCCCCCCGCACGTCGTACGGGGGCGCGAGCGGGTCGGGGCCGCCCCGCCACTGCCCGTACCGGAACCGGTCGCCGGCCATGCTCAGGCCCGGCCGCCGTAGCGGGTCCGGCCGGAGTCGGTGACGTCCTTGCCGAGCCGGCGGGTCAGGTGCAGCCCCTCCAGGACGAACTCCACGCCGGCCGCGACCTGCTCCGGGGTGGGCGCCTCGCCCAGCCCGAGCCGGTCCAGCGCCTTGGCCAGGCCGGGCACGGTGCCCACCTGGCGCAGCAGCTCGGCGGAGCTGACCAGCTCGCCGGTCTCGATGACGGCGTCCTCGTCGACGAGGGCGGTGAAGCCGGAGAGGTCCAGTCCCGCCAGCCGGGCCCGGAACGTCTCGGCGGTCGCGGTGCGCAGCAGGTGGCCGAGGATCTCGACCTCCCGGCCCTCCTCGCCGCTCTCGAACTCGACCTTGCCGCGCAGAGTGCTGGTCACGGAAACCGCGTCCCCCACCCGCGCGACCGCCGCCTCCGGGCGTACCCCGTCAGCCGGCTCCGTGGCCGCCAGCAGGCCGGCGCGGCGCAGCGCGGTGGCGGCGACCGTCTCGGCGGCGGCGATGGCGAACCGGGCGGAGACTCCCGAACGCGGGTCCACCGACGGCGACTCGCGCACCGCGCGGGCGAACCGCGCCAGCACCTCCAGCACGTGCTCCGGCACCTCGGCGACCAGGTCGGCCTCCTGCCGGATCAGGGCCAGCTCCAGGTCGAGGTCGACCGGGTAGTGGGTACGCACCTCGGCGCCGAAGCGGTCCTTCAGCGGGGTGATGATCCGGCCCCGGTTGGTGTAGTCCTCCGGGTTGGCGCTGGCCACCAGGAACAGGTCCAGCGGCAGCCGCAGCTGGTAGCCGCGGACCTGGATGTCCCGCTCCTCCAGCACGTTGAGCAGCGCCACCTGGATCCGCTCGGCCAGGTCGGGCAGCTCGTTGACGGCGAAGATGCCCCGGTTGGTACGCGGGACGAGACCGAAGTGGATCGTCTCCGGGTCGCCGAGGGTGCGCCCCTGAGCGATCCGGATCGGGTCGACGTCGCCGATCAGGTCGCCGACGCTGGTGTCCGGGGTGGCGAGCTTCTCGCCGTAGCGCATCGAGCGGTGCAGCCACGCCACCGGGAGGTCGTCGCCGGCCTCGGCGACCAGCGCCCGAGAGCCGGGGGTGAGCGGGTGCAGCGGGTGCTCATTGAGCACCGAGCCGGCGATCACCGGGGTCCACTCGTCGAGCAGGCCGACGAGCGAGCGGATGAGCCGGGTCTTGCCCTGGCCCCGCTCGCCGAGCAGCACCATGTCGTGCCCGGCGAGCAGGGCGCGCTCGACCTCGGGCAGCACCGTGTCGTCGTAGCCGACGATGCCGGGGAAGCGGTCGGCGCCGGAACGCATCCGGGCCAGGAGGTTGTCGCGGAGTTCCTGCTTGACCGTGCGGTACGCGTGGCCGGCCGCCCGCAGCGCGCCGAGCGTGCCGGGCAGGTCGGCCGGAGGTGCCGGGGTAACCGGGGAAGGCGCAGTCACCCGACCAACGCTAGCTCACGGGAGCGGGGGTGCCCGGTCCGTCGACCGGGCACCCCCGCCTCAGCCGCGTCCGCAGCTCCGGCAGGTGCCCCGGCGGCGCAGGTGGTACGCGTACGTGGCGACGCCGAGCGCGACGCCCCAGAACGGCCAGAGCAGCATCGGCGCGGTGGCGAGGCTGAACC
This sequence comes from Micromonospora sp. NPDC049060, assembly GCF_040649055.1. NCBI lineage: Bacteria > Bacillati > Actinomycetota > Actinomycetes > Micromonosporales > Micromonosporaceae > Micromonospora > Micromonospora sp. NPDC049060. The sequence continues at coordinate 96,717 of NZ_JBEZEV010000002.1, read as the reverse complement.
CGCCGGAGAAGTCCCAGAAGGCGGGGGTGGCGAGCAGGCCGAGACTCGCCGCGGTGACCGCCACCGCCACCAGCGTCGCCGGGACGACGGCCAGCCGGACCGGCACCGGGCGCCCGGCCAGGCCGATCATCCAGCGCGGGAACCGCTCGCCCCACCGCTGCACCAGCCCGAGGGTGAGGACCGCGCCCACCAGGGCGAACGCGCCCAGCCCGGCGCCCGCCCAGACCAGCCCGGAGTCGCGCATCTCGTCGAGGAACGACCGCTCGACGCCGAGCGGGACGCCGACCGCCCAGGCGAGCCGGGTGACCGCGTACAGGGCGGGAACGGTGGCCGCGGTCCAGGCCGCCACGCGCCCCCAGCGGGCGGCAGAGTCGGGTGAGGCCCAGCCGTGGTCGGCGCCGTCGCGCCCGCAGGTCGGGCAGGCGCCCGCGGTGCGCCGCTGCCAGCGCAGCACCGCCCCGGCCAGCAGCACCCCGCCGACCATGGCCGCGCACCGCGCGAACAGCGCCCAGGTGAACACGTCGGCGTAGTCCACCGGCGGCCAGCCGAACGGCGCGCCGACGATCAGGATCGGGAGGTAGCCGAGGATGACCAGCACCTTCACGTCCGGCACGACGACGGCGAGCAGGAACGCGACAGTCCAGGCGTACGCCGACAGCAGCGTGTTCAGCGGTCGGGCCCGGCGGCGGGCCGGGCCGGCCATGGCGAGCGCGGCCACCGCGGCGCCGAGCAGCAGCACGGCGAACAGCGGCGCGCCGACGTCGGTGGGGACCAGCCGGAGCAGGTTGGCCTCGCCGTCGACCGGATCGTTCGCCCCGAACGGGTAGCCGGCACCGGTGACGGCGGAGACCAGGGCGAGCAGCCCCCAGAGGCCGAGCCAGCCGGCGGCCAGCGGGGCGAGCCGGTCCAGCCGGCTCGGGGCCGGGCGATGGGTGGGAACGTTGGTCGTCGTCATGCTTCCCAGCCTCGGCCGGCGGGCCGCGTACGCCCTCCCGTGCGGCGGTGAACCGGCTCCCCCTCGGGAGGGAGCGCTCAGCCCGACGGGGTGACGAACCCCGACTCGTACGCCGCGATCACCGCCTGGGTGCGGTCGCGGACGCCGAGCTTGGCCAGCACGTTGCCGACGTGGGTCTTCACGGTCTCCACCCCGACCACCAGGTGCCCGGCGATCTCCGGGTTGGACAGCCCGGTGGTCATCAGCCGCAGCACCTCGGCCTCCCGTTCGGTGAGCCGGGCGGCCGCCAGCCGGTCGGCGCCCCGCCCCCCGTACGCCCCGGCGAGGCGGCGGATGGCGGCGGGGAAGAGCAGCGACTCGCCCCGCGCGACGACCCGGACCGCCTCCACCACCTCGGCGGGCCGGGCCCGCTTGAGCAGGAACCCGCTCGCTCCGGCGCGGAGCGCGTCGTAGACGTACTCGTCGTTGGCGAACGTCGTCACCACCAGCACCCGGGGCGGGTCGGCGGAGGTGGCGAGCAGCCGCCGGGTGGCCTGGATGCCGTCGATGCCGGGCATCCGCACGTCCATCAGCACCACCCGGGGGCGCAGCCGGGCGACCAGCGGCGGTACCTCCGCGCCGTCGGCGGCCTCGCCGAGCACCCGCAGGTCGGGCTGGGCGTCGAGGATGGCCCGCAGCCCGACCCGGATCAGCTCGTCGTCGTCGACGATCAGCACGCCGGTCGTCGCGGTTCCGGTCGTCATGAGGTCCCCTCGAACGGCAGTCGCACCCGGATGCGCCAGCGGTCGCCGTCCGGCCCGACGGTCAGCCGGCCGCCGAGCAGCAGCACCCGCTCCCGCATCCCGTCCAGGCCCCGGCCGCCCCGCCCCGGGTCGGCGCGGCGGCGCCGGCTGACCGCGTTGTCCAGCTCCAGCTCCAGCGCGTCGGCGTGCACGTCGAGGCGCAGCGTGACCGGTCCCCGCCCGTACCGGGCCGCGTTGGTCAGCCCCTCCTGGACGATCCGGTAGCCCTCCCGGGAGACCGCCGCCGGCAGGTCGGCCGGGTCGCCGGTGCGCCGGGCCTCGACCGGCAGGCCGGCCGCGCGGGTGTCGGCCACCAGCCGGTCCAGGTCGGCCAGCGTACGCTGCGGCGCCGGCGCGGCCCGCCGGCCGTCGGGCTCGCGGAGCAGCCCCAGCACGTGGTCGAGGTCGTCCATGGCGGTCCGCCCGGCCTCCTCGATCGCGCCCAGCGCGCGCCGGACGAACTCCGGGTCCCGGTCGAGCAGCTCGCGGGCGGCCCCGGCCTGGAGGGTGGCGACGGTGAGGGCGTGGCCCACCGAGTCGTGCAGTTCCCGGGCCAGCCGGTTGCGTTCGGCGAGCCGGGCGCTGCGCGCCTCCAGGGCCGCGATCCGTTCCGCCTGGGCCGGACCGAGCAGCACCGGGGCCATCGACACCGCCAGCGCGCCCAGCCCGGCCACGGCGTAGCCGAGCGCCACCAGCACGACGACGCCGGCGAGGGTCAGCCAGCCGGTGTCCCGCCCGTCGAGCGGCCCGAACCGGTCGCCGCCGGTCACGCCGGTGTCGAGCCCGAACTGCTGCCCGATGAAGGCGAGCGCCATCGGCACGGCGCTGAACAGGGCGGCCACCACCAGCCCGCCGCTGACCAGGTGCAGCCCGATCCAGAGCGCCGAGCGCAGCCGGGTCTCCCGGTCGGCGACGTGCCCGGGGGCCGGGTCCGGCAGGTCGACGCCGAGCAGGGTCCGCGCGGCGGCGATCTCCAGTGCCCGGGGGCCGTCGAGGAAGACCGGGACCGCCGCGATGATCGCCGCGACGCCGAGCAGCGCCAGCACCAGCGGCCGGGGGATGTCCGACCGGGTCAGCAGCTGGGCGAAGGCCACCGCCAGCAGCGCGTACGGCAGCGCGAGCACCCCGCCGAGCAGCAGGAACACGCCGCGCCGCCAAGTGCTGCCGGCCGTCAGCGGGGCGAGGACCGTGCGGGGCTTCACCCGCCCATTCTGTCCCGGTCACGCCCCGGGCCGACTCCCCCGCGTCGGGGAGATCGGCGTCCGCGCCGGCGTCCGGTCAGTGGCGGTGTTCGTCGACGTAGCGCTGCGGGTCCTTGTCGGCAAAGGCCAGGTCGCGGCCGAACTTGTGCTCGCCGTGGAAGGTCAGCCAGCGGCGGCCCAGCTCGGCCCGCAGCTCGACGCTCGCGTGCCGGCGGAAGTCGGGCAGCGCCTCGTCCTCCTCCTCGGCGAGGTGCTCGCTGTTCTCCCGGCGGGCGGTACGCACCGCCGCCCACCACTCGTCGGAGCCCACCGGGTGCAGCTTGGACTCGGCGACGGCGTCGCGGATCTTGTTGTGGTCGCCGATCGCGTCGACGGTCTCGGCCTCGCCGTCGTCGCCGTGGCGCACCAGGTGCGGGTAGAGGATCGCCTCCTCCGCCTCGGCGTGCACGTCCAGGTGCAGGGCGAGCGCGTCCCAGATCGCCAGCAGCTCGTGCTCGTCGCGGGCGTCGTCGAGGCGGGCGAAGCCCCGGCGGAAGGCCGCGTGGTCGTCGAGGATCAGCGCGGTGATGTCGTCCATCGGCTCACCTTCCGGCTCGGGCCCGCAGCAGGCGGGGTGCCGCCGCCAGGCCGGTGATCGGGCGGAACTCCTTCGCCGCGCGGGCCAGCGCGGCGTGTTCGTCGTCGGTCAGGTCGATGTCGGCGGCAGCCGCGTTGCGTTCGACCTGTTCCACGCCGGACGCGCCGGGGATGGCCAGCACGTTCGGGTGGCGCAGCAGGTAGGCGAGGGCGATCTGGCTGGGCGTGGCGTCGTGCGCGTCGGCCACCTGCCGCAGGGTCTCGATCAGCGTCGCGCCGCGCTCCAGGTTCTCCGGCAGGAAGTACGGGTTGGCCCGGCGTACCGCCCCGCTCGGCGGGTTCTTCGCGTCGTACCGGCCGGAGAGGAAGCCCTGGGCCAGCGGGCTGTACGCGATGACGACACGGCCGGCCTGCTTCGCGTACGGCAGCAGGTCGTGCTCCGGCCCGCGGTCGACCATGCTGTAGCGGACCTGGTTGCTGAGCACCCGCCGGCCGAGCGCCGCCTCCGCGACCTGCCAGCGGCGCAGGCCGTAGTTGCTGACGCCGACCTCGCCGACCAGCCCGACGTCCTGCAACGCGCGCATGCCGCGCATGGTGGTGTGGTCGGCGACCAGCGGGTTGGCCTGGTGCACCTGGTAGAGGTCGAGGTGGGTGACGCCGAGCCGGGCGGCCGAGGCGACCGCCCGCTGCTGCACCACCGGGGCGACCGGCAGGATCGGGAAGATCTTGGTCGCGAGTACGACCTTCGGCCGGTCGTCGCCGAGCGCCTCGCCGAGGATCCGCTCGCTGCGGCCGAAGCCGTACAGCTCGGCGGTGTCGAAGACGGTGATGCCGAGGTCGACGGCGCGCCGGACGATGTCGGCGGCCCGGCGCTCGTACTCGGGGCCGTAGCCCCACTCCCGGGACCCGAACTGCCAGGTGCCGAGGCCGATCTTGGACAGGGGCTTGGGGGTGTCGAGCGGGACGAAACGCATGGTCCCGAAACTACCCCGGAGTCCGTTGTCGCAGGCCCGTTCGCCGCGCACGCCCGCCACCGGCGGGGATAGGGTCGGTGACCGTGACCTACCTCGCCGCGGATGAGCGCTACGACCAGATGACCTACCGGCGCAGCGGGCGCAGCGGACTGCGGCTGCCCGCCATCTCGCTCGGGCTGTGGCACAACTTCGGCCCCGACCGGCCGTACGAGCGGCAGCGCGACGTCGTCCGCCGCGCCTTCGACCTGGGCGTGACCCACTTCGACCTGGCCAACAACTACGGGCCGCCGCCGGGCTCCGCCGAGGAGAACTTCGGCCGCATGCTCGCCACCGACCTGCGGCCGTACCGGGACGAACTCGTCGTCTCCACGAAGGCCGGCTATCTGATGTGGCCCGGCCCGTACGGCGAGTGGGGCTCCCGCAAGTACCTGGTCTCCTCGCTGGACCAGTCGCTGCGCCGCCTCGGGCTGGACCACGTCGACATCTTCTACTCGCACCGCTTCGACCCGGACACCCCGCTGGAGGAGACGATGGGCGCCCTCGACGCCGTCGTCCGGGCCGGCAAGGCGCTCTACGTCGGCGTCTCCAACTACGACTCCGCGCAGACCGAGCGGGCCGCCGCGATCCTGCGCGACCTGGGTACGCCGCTGCTGATCAACCAGCCGTCGTACTCGATGCTCAACCGCTGGACGGAGAACGACGGCCTGCTGGACACGCTGGAGCGCGTCGGCGCGGGCTGCATCGCGTACAGCCCGCTCGCCCAGGGCCTGCTCACCGACCGCTACCTGGGCGGCATTCCGGCGGACTCCCGGGTGCGCACCAGCGTCTTCCTCAGCGAGAGCGACCTCGGCGAGGAGAAGATGGCCACCATCCGGGCGCTCGGCGCGATCGCCGAGCGGCGCGGCCAGTCACTCGCCCAGCTCGCGCTCGCCTGGGCGCTGCGCGACCCGCGGATGACCAGCGTGATCATCGGGGCGAGCAGCGTGCCGCAGCTGGAGGCGAACGTCGCCGCCCTGGACGACCTGGACCTCGGCGCCGACGAGCTGGCCGAGATCGAGCGCCACCTCGGCTGAGCCGCGGCGGCCTCAGTAGATGTCGGCGTACGGCGACGCCCGGGAGAACGCCCTCAGCACGTCCAGGTCGTAGCCCTCCTCGAAGTTCGTCAGCTCCGTCAGCAGGTCCTCCGGCTCGTACCGGTACCGCCCGGCCCAGGTCTCGAACGACTCGACCTGTGCCGGGTCGGCGGCGCTGAAGCAGCGGTAGCCGCGCGGCGAGTTCCGGATCACCTCGTCGACGGCCGGGGCGAACCGGATGTCGATGTTCCACCGGATGCGGTCCGACACGTTGGGCGTCGAGCGGTGCAGCGTGGTGTCCGTGAAGATCACCACGTCGCCGGGCTCCATCCGGGCGGTGCTGACGGGGCCGTCCCCGACAGCCTCGTCCGACGTGCCGTACTCACCGTTGGGCAGGCGATCGCGGGAGATCCAGCCCCGGGTGTGCGAGCCGGTGACGAACTGGAGGCAGGCGGTGTCCTCGTCGACGGGCACCAGCGGGATCCACACCGACAGCAGCGGCCCGACCGAGGCGTCCCAACCCTTGTAGTAGTAGGCGTCCTGGTGCCAGGCGACCTGCTGGGTGCGGCCGTGGGGGTCGCGCGGCCGGGCGTTCCAGACGCCGTGCGCGTAGACCTCGTCGCCGAGCAGGCTGCGCACCGGGCCGAGCAGCTCGGGGGTACGCCACAGGTCGTACACCGGCCGGCCCACCAGGATCCGCCGCCAGGCGGCCGGCACGCGGACCTGGCTGGACTCGATCAGGCGCAGGTAGCGCTGGTCGTACGGCAGGTCGGCGAAGGTCTCCGTGATCACCCCGCGCTCCTGCCACTGCCGGGCGAGGTGGTCCACGACGCGGCTGAACGAGCCGTGCAGCGCGTCCAGCGTCCCGGTCGGGAGCACGCCCCGCAGGATCAGGTGCCCGTCGCGCCGGAACTGGTCCAGTTGCTCGGCTGTCAACGCGTGGGGGTGGTCCACCATCGGCTCCTTCGCTGGCCGCACGGGATCGAGCCCAACCACCCGGCGGGGGAAAGGCCTCCAGTGGGGCGATCGTGACAGAAGGCACGGTGCGCGACAACGCCTCACTTGTGCGACGGGACCCCTATTCCGAGGGGGACCAGGTCCGGGCCCGAGGAGGACGCCAGCCGACGCCTACCATCCAGGATTGTGATCTCGACCGTGTGGCGGCTGCTCACCCGCCAGATCGATACGAACCCGGCCCAGGACGACGCCGTGCTGCGCGAGGCGTGCACGCAGGCGCGGTACGGCTCCGACAGCGAATCCGCCCGGAAGGCTCTGGCTGCCACCCGCGGTGACCACGACCGTCGGGCGCGGTACGTCCGCGTCATGGCCGAGTCGACCGCCGGTGGGCTTGGCTCCCGGGTCGACCCCGCGACCGGCCGGGTCGACACCTCGGCCGCCTGGACCGACCGCTGGGCGGCGCGCACGCCCACCAGTCCGGATGCGCAACTCGTACGTGCCCGGTCCCTGGTGGCACGAGCCTGGGAGGTGCGCGGCGGGGACTGGGCCGCCAGCGTCCGCCCGGCGCAGTGGACCGAGTTCAACCGCCTGCTGCAACTGGCCCGGCAGGTGAACGATCTGGCGATGCGGCTCGCCCCCGAGGACCCCACGCCGTACGTGAACCTGTTGGACCTGATGATCGGCCAGAGCACGCCCCGGGAGGACGTCGAGGAGACGTGGCGTGAGCTGACCCGGCGCGACCCCTGGCATCGGGAGGGGCACATGCTCAAGCTGACCTACCACTGCAGGAAGTGGAGCGGCTCGCACGAGGCGATGTTCGGCTTCGCCCGGTCGGTCGCCGCCGCGGCCCCTGCGGGCTCGCCGCTGCACGTGCTGCCGGTACAGGCCGCCGCCGAGTGGGCGCTGTGGGAGCAGGAGCGCGCATCCCAGGGCAGCGCCGCCGGTGAGGTCAGCGAGCGGTGGCGGCAGGACCCGGTCATGCAGTCGGATCTCGACAACGCGCTGTCCCGGTGGTTCCACCAGCCGGCCACCCGGCACGCCGACTGGCTGAACGACGCGAACATCCTGGCGTACGGGTTGGCGCGCACCGGCCGCGACGCCGACGCCGCGCCGGTCTTCGCCTCGATCGGCCGGTACGTGACAGGCGTTCCGTGGGCCTGGTGGGACCGCGTACGCGGAGACACCGCCTTCATGCAGGCCCGCCGCCGCGCCCGGCGCGCCGCCTGACCGGCCGGAGAACGAATCAGCGGCCTGGTCGAATCGCTCTCGACCAGGCCGCTGACCTGTAAAACAAGGGTGGAGCCGAGGGGACTCGAACCCCTGACCCCCACACTGCCAGTGTGGTGCGCTACCAGCTGCGCCACGGCCCCTTGCCTCGTCCCGGTCACCCGGGCACGAGAGAACTATACACAGCGACCGCCGCATGGTCATCTCGCGGGGGCCCACCCCACGCGGCTCAGTTGAGCGCCACGTCCGGCGGGAAGTGCGCGACCGCCGCCATCATGCCGCCCTGGCGGCGCAGCACCATCGGCCACAGGTCGTCCGGCCGGTCCACGAAGGCGTCGCCGGGCAGCGCGTCCAGCACGAACCAGGAGCCGTCCTCGATCTCCTGCTCCAACTGCCCCGTGCCCCAGCCGGAGTAGCCGGCGAAGACCCGGATGCCGGTGATGCCCTCCCGCAGCGGCCCCGGGTCGACGGAGAGGTCGAGGGTCCCGACCGCCCCGGAGACCTGGTGGAATCCCCTGAGCCGCTGCACCGGGTGGCGCATCCGGGCCAGGCAGATCGCCGAGTCGGGCTGCACGGGGCCACCCTCGAAGAGCACCGCCGGGTCGCGGGCCAGGTCGCTCCAGTCGCCGAGCACGTCGGCGACCGGCACCTCGGTGGCCCGGTTGAGCACCACGCCGAGGGCGCCGCCGGGCTCGTGCGCCACCAGCAGCACCACCGTACGGTCGAAGTTCGGGTCCTTCAGCGCCGGCGTCGCGACCAGCAGCCGCCCGGTCATCGACCCCGTCGCCCGCCCGCCGATCGCCTGCCCCTCTCCCTGCATGCCGGACACCCGTCAGACCGACCGGACCGGGACGCCCGGGGGCACCGGTGTCATCCGCGCTGTGAACGCCATGCCTGGCACCATAGCCTGCCCCCGGGGCGGTGGCTAAGGTCTGACGTGCGGTAGATCGGCGGACACGAGGGAGGGCCGATGGGTCCCACGGTTGAACTCGCGGTGATCGGCGGTTCGGGGCTCTACGCGTTGCTCGACAACGCGACCGAGCACGTGGTGGAGACGCCCTTCGGGCCGCCGTCCGACGCCGTGACGATCGCCGAGGTCAGCGGCCGGCGGGTGGCGTTCCTGCCCCGCCACGGCCGGGACCACCGCCACCCGCCGCACCTGATCCCCTACCGGGCCAACCTCTGGGCGCTGCGCTCCCTCGGCGTACGCCAGGTGCTCGCCCCCTGCGCCGTGGGCGGCCTGCGGCCGGATCTCGGGCCGGGCACGTTCGTGGTGCCCGACCAGCTGATCGACCGCACCAGCGGACGGCCGCAGACCTACTACGACCGGGGCGCGGTGCACGTCTCCTTCGCCGACCCGTACTGCCCCTCGGGCCGGCGTACGCTGCTGGCCGCCGCGGCCGGCCGGGACGTGCCCGCGGTGGACGGCGGGACGGTGGTGGTGGTCGAGGGCCCGCGCTTCTCCACCCGTGCCGAGTCGCGGTGGTACGCCTCGATCGGCGGCACGGTGGTCAACATGACCGGCCACCCGGAGGCGGTGCTGGCCCGCGAGCTGGCCCTGTGCTACTCCTCGATCGCCCTGGTCACCGACCTCGACGCGGGCGTGGAGGGCGGCGGCGCGGTGACGCAGGAGGAGGTGTTCCGGGTCTTCGGGGAGAACACCGACCGGCTGCGGGGCCTGCTGCTGGCGGCCGTCGCCGCACTGCCGGCCGAGCGGGACTGCGCCTGCGGGCACGCGCTGGACGGCATCACCCTCCCCTTCGCGCTCCCCTGAGGTGAAGGAAGGGCACCTTCCTTACACCTGGAGCAGCGGCGAAAAGCCCTAGTCGCCTGAGTCGTCCGGATAGATTCAGAGGCGATGGCTACGGTCCGCGACACCACGTACGACCTGCTCCGGGCCCTCGGCCTGACCACGGTCTTCGGCAACCCCGGCTCCACGGAGGAGCCGTTCCTGCGCGACTTCCCGGACGACTTCCACTACGTGCTCGCCCTGCACGAGGCGTCGGCCGTCGGCATGGCGGACGGCTACGCGCAGGCCACCGGCGGGGCGGCGCACGTCAACCTGCACACCGCCCCCGGCACGGGCAACGGCATGGGCAACCTGGTCACCGCGTGGCACAACCGCACCCCGCTGATCGTCACCGCCGGCCAGCAGACCCGGGAGATGCTGCTGATCGAGCCCCGGCTGGCCAGCCGGCGGGCCACCGAACTGCCCCAGCCGTACGTGAAGTGGAGCCACGAGCCGGTCCGCGCGCAGGACGTCCCGGCGGCGTTGATGCGGGCGTACGCGACGGCGGTGCAGCCGCCCGCCGGGCCGGTCTTCCTCTCGCTGCCCCTCGACGACTGGGCGCAGCCGGCCGACCCGCCACCGCCGGTGCGGACGGTGGCGACCCGGTTCGCGCCCGACCCGCGCCGGCTGCGCGAGTTCGCCGCCGTGCTGGCCGCCAGCCGCGCGCCCGCGCTGGTGCTCGGCGCGGCCGTGGACCGGGCCGACGGCTGGCCCGCCGCCGTGGCGCTGGCGGAGCGGCTCGCCGCGCCGGTCTGGTCGGCGCCCGCGCCGGAGCGGGCCGCCTTTCCCGAGGACCACCCGCACTTCCGGGGGGTGCTCCCGTTCGCGATGGGGCCGCTCTCGGAGGCGCTGGACGGGCACGACACGGTGCTGGTGGTCGGCGCTCCGGTGTTCCGCTACTACCCGCACGTGCCGGGCGACCACCTGCCCGCCGGGGCCCGCCTGCTGCACGTCACCGACGACCCGGACGAGGCCGCCCGCGCGCCGGTGGGCGACAGCCTGCTCGCCGACGCCGGGCTGGCCCTGGCCGCCCTGGTCGACCTGCTCCCGGCGGTGGACCGGCCGGCGCCGCCGGCGCGCCCCGATCCGCCCCCGCCGGCGGACGGGCTGCCGTTGGCCCCGGACGCCCTCTTCGCGGCCCTGGCCCGGCACTGGCCGGCCGACGGGATCCTGGTCCAGGAGTCGCCGTCCAGCCTGCCGGCGCTGCGCCGCCGGCTGCGCGCCACCCGCCCCGGGTCGTACTTCACGATGGCCAGCGGCGGCCTCGGGTACGGCCTGCCGGCGGCGGTCGGCATCGCGCTCGCGCAGCGCGACACCGGCCGGGGACGGCCGGTGGTCGCGGTGATCGGGGACGGCTCGTTCCACTACTCGGTGCAGGCGCTCTGGACCGCCGCGCGGCTGCGCCTGCCGCTGGTCGTGGTGGTGCCGGTCAACCAGCAGTACGCGATCCTGAAGGCCTTCGCCGAATTCAAGGACACCCCGGGGGTGCCCGGGCTGGACCTGCCGGGGCTGGACATCACCGCGATCGCCCGGGGCTACGGCTGCACGGCCACCGTCGTGGAGACCCCGGAGCAGCTCGGCGACGCCCTGGCCGCCGGCCTGCGCGCCGACGGCCCGACGGTGCTGCCGGTGCCGGTCAGCACCGAGGTGCCCCGCCTCCTGTGAGCCGCCACCCGGTAGCCCCCGTCAGCGCGTCGCGAGGCGCAGCGGCGCGCCGGTGAGCACGTCGAGGATCGGCCGGTCGCCCAGCGGCGCCTTCAGCGTGGCGGTGACCGGTTCCATCTTCAGCATCGCGTTGCACACGCCGGTGGCGCGGATCACGCTGCCGCCCACCACCACGACGTCGTCGCGCTCCTGCACCATCGGGGTGATTGCGGTGTCGCAGCTGCCCACGCCGAGCCGCCAGGTCAGCTCGGTGCCGTTGACGGACTGGACGTCCTGTGCGCCGACCAGCCCCTCCGGGGCCGGTTGGGCGGGCGGGGCGGGCTCGGGCGGGGCGGTGACGGCCTGCGGCGCCACGGCGAGTCGGGCCACCGGCGCGGTGATCTCCTCGACGGTGAACAGCCACGCCGGCACCTGCGCCTCGCCCCGGCTGGTGCGCACCGGCGCGGTGCCCAGCTTCACGGCCGTGACCGTCAGCGGGACGCAGGCGGTCTGCGAGTTGCTGCTCACCGGGCCGTCCGGGCCCGGCTCGATGGTGGGGCCGCCACCGGGGAGCTTCGTCCCGGGGTCCTTGGGGCGGCCGTCGCACGGCGGCGGGTCGCCCTGGTCCAGCTGCCCGTACGCGGTGGCGGCGCTGACCAGCGGGACGGTAAGCGTGCCGTCCGGGAACGTGATGGTGCCGTCGGCGGGCTGCGCGACGGGCATGTCGACCTGGTCGCGGTACCAGCCGTTGAGAAAGGCGATCTTGGTCTCCCCGGTGAAGCCCGGGTCGCCGACGAGCACCGTCGGGTCCTGCATCGGCACGTAACCGGACTTCCACGCCGGAAGCGGTCGCCACGAGTCGGCCACCTCGGTGGCCCGCTGGGCGAAGGCGTCGCGACGGGGGTCGGAGTCGACCGGGTCGACGGCCGGGTCGGAGCCGGCCGGCGCGCACCCGGCGACGATCATCAACAGCGGAAGGCCCAGCAGGGCGGCGGTACGGCGCATGTGGGTTGGACGTGGGTACGCCCACACCGGTTCCCCCTGGTCAGGTCTCTCCGCCGAGATCCGTCTCGTACGCCTCCCAGAGCAGGTCCGCGCCGCGCTGCCGATGCCGGGCGAGGGCCCGCAGCAGGTGCGCGGCCCGGTTGAGGAGGTCGTCGAGCGAGGCGTCCGGCAGCTCCGCCGCCTGCTGGAGGGCGCTCAGCCCGGCGGTGATGGCGACGTGCTCCCGGGCCAGCAGGCGCACCCCGCGTTCCAGCCGGGGCGCTTGGCCGAGCACCTCGGCGTAGAGGCCGGCGGGCCCCTCGGTGACCCGGACGTGCTCCGTGAAGCCCCGCCGCACGGGGCCGAGCCCCACGAGGAAACGTTCCCGCCAGCGCGGCCCGGCCGGCGCGACGGCCAGCGCCCGGGCGAGCGGGTGCAGGTCCCCGGGCGGGGTGCCGGGGAGCCGGCGCGCGGCGCGCGGCCGGAGCCCTCCGGGCGGGGTGGGCGGCTGCTGGATCGGACCGGTGACCATGGGCACCTCCCGCGTCGCGTCTGACCGCGTACAGCGATGGTGGACCCGCGCGTCCGCCCTGTCCAGAGGCGGGACGGACCTCATCGGTCCCATCCGCCCCTCCTGTCCCGTGCGACCCGGCCGCCCCAGGGCCGACCGGTCCGGACACGACGATGCGCCCCGGTCCGGTGGACCGGGGCGCATCGTCTGGTGGTGGAGGTGCCGGGAATCGAACCCGGGTCCTTCGCCGGTTTGTCAGGGCTTCTCCGAGCGCAGCTCGCTGTGCCTCTACTCGGCCCCACCGCTCACGCGAGCAAGTTGGTGTGACGGGCCCAGTCGCTGATTGATCTCGCCGCACGGACCCCGCGACCGGGTCCGATTGGCCAGCCTTCTAGCTGATGCCGGCTAACTGGGTCGAAGGCGCTCCCAGGCCGACAGACTCACTACTCGCCTCAGGCGGCGAGAGCGAAGTCAGCGCGATTGTTCTTGGCGCTTATTGGTTTCCGACGACCGATTCTCGAGACGACGTCGGCTTCCTCGGCTCGCTTCCCCTGTCGCTGCGTACGAAGTCGAAACCAGTCACCCCCTCGACAGGCCGCCAATGTGGCGGCACTGACAAGCGTAACGCCTCCCGCAACGGGTTTCATCCCGAGCCCCCGGCGGGCGCGCCGGACCGGACAGGACGGACATCTCAGTCGTCCATGCCCTTGCCACGCCGGCCGGCGACCCGGGCGATCTCCCGGTCCGCGTCCCGCTTGGCGAGGTCCTGCCGCTTGTCGTACGACTTCTTGCCCTTCGCCAGGGCGATCTCCACCTTGGCCCAGCCGTCGGAGAAGTAGACCTGCAACGGCACCATGGTCAGGCCGCCCTCGCGGGTCTTGCCGATCAGCCGGTCGATCTCCAGCCGGTTGAGCAGCAGCTTGCGGGTCCGCCGGGGCTCGTGGTTGGTCCAGGTGCCCTGCGTGTACTCGGGAATGTGCATCCCGTGCAGGTAGAGCTCGCCGTTGCGCTCCTGCGCGAACGCGTCGACCAGCGACGCGCGCCCGGCCCGCAGCGACTTGACCTCGGTGCCGGTCAACGCCATGCCCGCCTCGTAGGTGTCGAGGATCGCGTAGTCGTGCCGGGCCTTCTTGTTGGAGGCGACGACCTTGCGTCCCTTTTCCCGTGGCATCGGCGCCACCCCCTTCCGGTGATCCGCGCCGGACGTGACCGGCCGCGGGGCGGAGATCATGCTACCCGAACGGCAACGGCCCTCCCGCGCCGTTTGTTCCTGGCGCGGGAGGGCCGTCGTCGAGCCGTACGGGCGTCAGACCCGCAGGTAGAAGCGGAGCGTGACCCAGGCGGTGATCGCGCTGACCAGGCCACCGACGCCGGCCATCAGCGGGAACATGAACAGGATGTCGCCCCAGCTGATCGGCGAGAGCAGGCCCTGCAGCGCCTGGAGCGACCCGTCGAAGAGCAGGTACTTGGCCGCGATGAGGGCCACCAGGCCGAGCAACGAGCCGATCAGGCCGGCGACCACGGCCTCCAGTACGAACGGCGCCTGGATGAACCAGTTCGACGCGCCGACCAGTTTCATGACCGCGACCTCACGCCGCTTGCTGTACGCGGCCACCTGGATCGTGTTGGCGACCAGGAGCAGGGCGGCGACGGCCATCACGATCGCGGCGGCCAGGGCGATGTTCTGGATCGCGGTGAGGATGTCGAAGATCTTGTCCAGCAGCCGGCTCTGGTCGACGATCTCGTCGACGCCCTCGACTTCCTTGTACTGGTCGTAGATGTTCTTGTACTGCTCCGGGTTGTTCAGCTTCAGCCGGAACGACTCGGGCAGGCTGTCCGCCTTGACGGCGCTGAGCAGGTCCGGAGCGTCCTGGAACATCTCCTGGAAGCGCTTGTACGCCTCGTCCTTGTTGACGTAGAGGACCTCCTTGACCAGCGGGTCGCCCTTCAGCTGGGTTTCCAACGCGCCGCGCTGCTCAGGGCTCACCTCCTGGGTGAGGAAGATCGAGACCTCGATGTTCTTGTAGTAGAGGTCCTTCATGTCGTCGACCTGGCGGTACATGAGACCGCTGGCGCCGAGCATGGTCAGCGAGACCGCCATCGTGATGATCATCGCGATGGTCATGGTCACGTTGCGCCACAGTCCGACCAGTACCTCGGACAGGACGTATTTCACGCGCATCGGGATTTCCTCCGGGTCTCCGGCATGAGGTGTTCGTCGTCAGGCTGCGCAGGGGTGGCGTCGACTCAGCCGTAGACGCCGCGGGCCTGGTCGCGCACGATGCGGCCGCTCTCGATCTCGATGACCCGGCGGCGCATCTGGTTCACGATGTTGGAGTCGTGCGTGACCATCACGACGGTCGTGCCGGTGCGGTTGATCCGGTCCAGCAGGCGCATGATCTCGATCGAGGTGTCCGGGTCCAGGTTTCCGGTCGGCTCGTCCGCGAGCAGGATCAGCGGACGGTTCACGAACGCCCGGGCGACGGCGACCCGCTGCTGCTCACCACCGGAGAGCTCGTGCGGGTAACGGTGCTCCTTGCCACCGAGTCCGACCAGCTCCAGAACCTCGGGCACGACCCGGCGGGCGACCGCCTTGGTCTTGCCGATCACCTCGAGGGCGAACGCCACGTTCTCGTACGCGGTGCGGTTCGGCAGCAGCCGGAAGTCCTGGAACACGCAGCCGATGGAACGCCGGAAGTGAGGTCGCTTCCAGGAACGCATCGACGTGACGTCCTTGCTGTTGACGACGACCCGGCCCTTGTTGGGCGAGACCTCGTGCAGCAGCAACTTGATGATGGTGGACTTGCCGGAGCCGGATGGACCGATGAAGAAGACGAACTCACCCTTCTCGATCGAGACGGACACGTTGTCGAGCGAAGGCCGGGACGCCTTCGGGTACGTCTTCGTCACTTGCTCAAGCTGAATCACGGGTCGTGAGTCTACGCGGTGTAACCGAGGAGCCAAGCCCCACGCCCCGCCGTTGCGAGTCGCGTCATCCAATTCGGGCGTACCGGGAAGATCGACGACGCGCTCCGCCCACGGTTGATCACGCAGCGTCGCCGGCGAGCTGCTGCTGCTTGCGCCACCGGATGCCCGCCTCGAGGAACTTGTCCAGGTCGCCGTCGAAGACCGCGGTCGGGTTGCCGGTCTCCTGCTCCGTCCGGAGGTCCTTCACCATCTGGTACGGGTGCAGGACGTACGACCGCATCTGGTCGCCCCACGAGCCGGCGGCGTCCGTCTTGAGGCCCTGGAGCTTGGCCTGCTCCTCCTGGCGCTTGCGCTCCAGCAGGCGGGCCTGGAGCACCCGCAGCGCGGACGCCTTGTTCTGCAGCTGGGACTTCTCGTTCTGACAGGTGACCACGATGCCGGTCGGGATGTGCGTGAGCCGCACGGCGGAGTCGGTGGTGTTGACGCTCTGCCCGCCCGGGCCGGAGGAGCGGTAGACGTCGACCCGCATCTCGTTCTCGGGGATCTCGATGCTGTCGGTCTGCTCGACCACCGGCAGCACCTCGACGCCGGCGAAGCTGGTCTGCCGGCGCCCCTGGTTGTCGAAGGGGCTGATCCGCACCAGCCGGTGGGTGCCCGACTCGACGCTGAGCGTGCCGTACGCGTAGGGCACCTTGACCGTGAAGGTGGCCGACTTCAGGCCCGCCTCCTCGGCGTAGGAGGTCTCGTAGACCTCCGTCGGGTAGCCGTGCCGCTCCGCCCAGCGCAGGTACATCCGCAGCAGCATCTCGGCGAAGTCCGCCGCGTCCACGCCGCCGGCGCCGGCCCGGATGGCGACCAGCGCCTCCCGGGAGTCGTACTCGCCGGAGAGCAGGGTGCGGACCTCCATCTCCTCGATGGCCTTGCCCAGTGAGGCGATCTCCGCCTCGACCTCGGTGAGCACTCCCGGGTCGGACTCCGCCTCGGCCAGCTCCAGCAGCACCTTGGCGTCGTCGAGCCCGGAGCGGAGGCTGCCGAGCTTGCTGATCTCGCCGTTGACGTACGACAACTGGGAGGTCACCTGCTGGGCCTTCGCCTGGTCGTCCCACAGGTCGGGCGCGGAGGCCTCCTGCTCCAGGCGGTCCTTGTCCGCGCGCAGCCGGTCGATGTCGAGCACCGCCTCGATGTTGCGCAGGGTGGCGTCGAGGCCCTTGAGCTGTTCGGCGTAATCGGCAGCGGTCACGACAGACAAGGGTACTGCTCGTGCGAGGAGTGAGCTTGCGAGCCCCGCAGTCACGAGCCAAAAAGACCCAGCTCGTGCGAGCAGCGGGCCTGCGAGCCCCGCAGTCACGAGCCAAAAAGACCCAGCTCGTGCGAGGAGTGAGCTTGCGAGCCCCGCAGTCACGAGCCAAAAAGGTTCCGGTGGGATGCCCTGTGGTCAGGCGACCGGGGCGCTCTTCAGCCAGGACAGGGCGGCCTTGTGGTAGGCGACGGCGAACTCCAGCGCGCTGGCGTCGTACGCGTCGCCCTCCTTCTTGGCGTTCTTGACCTGTTCCCGGACCTTGGCCAGGGCCTCGGTGTGGTATTCGTTGGCCGCGGCCTGGAGGTTCTTGAGCTGGCTGGCCGAGTGCAGCTCGCCGAAGGCGATCCGCAGGGCGATCGGGTTACGGATGGTGTCCCGCCCCGGCTCCTCGGCCAACCAGCGGGAGAATGTCCGTTTTCCCGCTGCGGTGATCGCGTACGGCTGGCTTGAGCGCGGGCCGGGCTTGCCCATCCGGACCAGGCCCCGCTCGGCCAGCACCGGCAGCTCCCGGTAGACCTGACTACGCGTCATCGACCAGTACGGCGCCAGTCGGCGCTCGGCGGCGGCCATCAACTGGCCACCTGTCATGGGGCCCTCGTGGAGCAGCCCGAGCAGGGCCGCCGCCGTGGGGTTGACTCCGGAATCCGCCATGCCCCTCACGCTGCCACTTTGCCGACGCGGCGTCCAGGATTTGGCATTTTCGCCACCCGGTCGGGTTCCTATGTGCACTGTCGGCGCGAGACAGTGCGTCGAGGAGGCGCGGAACGGTCACAGTCGGCTACGCAGCTCCCACAGCTCCGGGTAGAACCGGGTCTCCACCCGGGAGCGCAGATAAGCCCCGCCGGCCGAGCCCCCGGTGCCGGGCTTCGTGCCGATCTGCCGCTCGGCCATCAGCACGTGCCGGGCCCGCCACAGCGAGAACGCCTGGTCGTGGGCGACAAGCGCCTCCGCGAGGTCCCACAGCGGCCCGAACCGCTCCCGGTCCCCGGCGATCGTGGCGTACGCGGCGAAGCGCGACTCCTCCTCGGTGACGTCGAAACCGGCCCTGCCCAGCACCGCCAGGAAGCCGTCCCAGAGGCTCGGCTCGGCCAGCCGCCGCTCCAGGCGCTCCCGCTCGACGTCGGGAAGCCCCCGGAAGCGGCGCAGGTAGTCCGGGTCCTTGAGGCCGGAGAGGAACTCGATCTCCCGGAACTGGGCGGACTGGAAGCCCGAGGCCGGGGCGAGCTTGGTGCGGAAGGCCAGGAAGTCCTGCGGGGTCATCGTGTCGATCACGTCGACCTGACCGATCAGGACCCGTTCCACCACGTGGCAGCGCTCCAGCCGCACCCGGGGCAGGTAGGTCTCGCCGTCCAGCATCCGGTCCCGGGCGTCGGTCAGCTCGGAGAGCAGCAGTTTGAACCACAGCTCGTAGACCTGGTGAATGGTGATGAAGAGCAGCTCGTCGTGGGAGGCCGGGTCGGACTCCGGCACCTGGGCGGCCAGCAGGTCGGCCAGCCGCAGGTAGTCGGTGTAGGTGAGCAGGCCACCCTGCTCGCCGAAGTGGGGATCCTGCGCGGGGGTGGGGTGGGTCACAGCGGCCACG
Organism: Micromonospora sp. NPDC049060; assembly: GCF_040649055.1. Classification (NCBI taxonomy): domain Bacteria; kingdom Bacillati; phylum Actinomycetota; class Actinomycetes; order Micromonosporales; family Micromonosporaceae; genus Micromonospora; species Micromonospora sp. NPDC049060. The sequence goes on along the minus strand of NZ_JBEZEV010000002.1, from coordinate 78,233 downwards.
GTACCGCCGCCGCCCCACCCCCGCCCGCTGGCAAGGAAGGGCCCCTTCCTGTGCACGAGGCGTGGAGAAAGGGCCCTTCCTTACACCTCGACCTCAGCCCATGTGGGGGTAGGTGTGGTCGGTCGGCGCGACGAAGGTCTCCTTGATCGTCCGGGGCGACATCCACCGGACGAGGTTGTGCCAGGAGCCGGCCTTGTCGTTGGTGCCGCTGGCCCGGGCGCCGCCGAAGGGCTGCTGCCCGACCACGGCGCCGGTCGGCTTGTCGTTGATGTAGAAGTTGCCGGCCGCGTACCGCATCTTCTCGGCGACCGCGTCGACCACCCGGCGGTCCGTCGCGAAGATCGACCCGGTCAGGGCGTACGGCGCGATCGACTCGGCCTGGTTGACCACGTCGTCGAAGCGGCCGTCGTCGAAGACGTGCACGCCGAGGATCGGCCCGAAGTACTCGGTGGTGAACGTCTCGTGCGCCGCGTCGGTGCACTCGAACAGCGTGGGCCGGACGAACCAGCCGACGGAGTCGTCGGCGGTGCCGCCGGCGAGGACCCGGCAGGCGTCGTCGCCGGAGATCAGCTCCAGCGCGGCGCGGTGCCGGTCGAACGCCTTGGCGTCGATCACGGCGCCGCCGAAGTTGCCGAAGTCGGTGACGTCGCCGTAGGTGAGGGACTCCGCGGTGGCGGCCAGCCGGTCGCGCAGCCCGCCCTCCCACAGCGACCGCGGGACGTACGCCCGGGACGCCGCCGAGCACTTCTGGCCCTGGTATTCGAAGGCGCCACGGATCAGGGCGGTGTGCAGGGCGTCGACGTCGGCGCTGGTGTGCGCGACGACGAAGTCCTTGCCGCCGGTCTCGCCGACCAGCCGGGGGTAGCCCCGGTAGCGGGAGATGTTCTCGCCGACGGTCCGCCACAGGTGCTGGAAGACCTTCGTGGAGCCGGTGAAGTGGATGCCGGCCAGGTCCGGGTCGGCGAGCACCACGTCGGAGACCTCCTCGCCGCGCCCGGTGACCATGTTGATCACGCCGGGGGGCAGGCCGGCCGCCTCGAACAGCCGCATGGTGAAGTGCGCGGCGAACTGCTGGGTCGGGCCCGGCTTCCAGACCACGGTGTTGCCCAGCAGGGCCGGCGCCGAGGGCAGGTTGCCGGCGATGGCCGTGAAGTTGAACGGGGTGACCGCGTAGACGAAGCCCTCCAGCGGGCGGTGGTCGAAGCGGTTCCACACCCCCGGCGACGACATCGGCTGCGCCTCGAGCAGCTCCCGGGCGAAGTGCACGTTGAAGCGGAGGAAGTCGATGAACTCGCAGGCCGCGTCGATCTCGGCCTGGATGACGGTCTTCGACTGGCCGAGCATGGTGGCCGCGTTCAGCGTGTCGCGCCACGGGCCGGCGAGCAGCTCGGCGGCGCGCAGGAAGATCGCGGCCCGTTCCTCGAACGGCAGGGCCCGCCACATCCCGGCGGCGTCCTTGGCGGCCTTCACGGCGGCGCGGGCGTCGTCGTGGGTGGCGTGTGCGGTGACGCCGAGCACGTGCGCGTGCTTGTGCGGCTGCACGACGTTGATCGACTCGCCGCCGGCCATCCGCTGCTCACCGGCGATGGTCATCGGCAGGTCGATCCGCTCGGCGGCCAGCTCGGTCAGCCGCCGCTGGAGCCGTTCCCGGTCGGCACCGCCCGGCTCGTAGTTGCGGACCGGCTCGTTGCGCGGCTCGGGTACGGAGAACACAGCGTCCATCAAGGCTCCTGGCGATCTCGACAGCGGTGGCGAAACCGGACCCGCGGGCACCGGCCGGGTGACCGGCGCCGACGCCGTGCCGGGTTGACCGGTCACGGCAGCGGGACCTCTCCCCGATTCTTCCACGCCCCACCCCCGGCCCTTCCACCCTGCGCGGGGCGGGCGACGGGGGCGGGCGTGGTGGACGCGTACGCTGGGTGGCCGGTGAACTGCCGGCCCACCGGGGCCGGGCGTCCGTCGGAGGGAACACGATGACCAAGCAGCCCGGCAGCTCCGCAGCCGCGGAGTCGGACCGGTCGGCGCCGGCCGGCGACGCCGTTCCCGAGACGACGGACGCCGTCGGGAAAACCGCCGCCGCCGCGACGGACGCCGCCGGGGACACCGCCGCCGAAGCGCGGGACGCCACCGGCGCCGCACCGGTGGACGAGACCGACGCGACCGGGGCCGGCCCCTCCGTCGACCCGCGGGGCGGGACGGCGCTGCCGCTCGCGCCCGGTGCGCCGGTGCTGGCGCTCCTGGCGCTCGGGTGGCTGGCCGCGATGCTCTGGTCGACCCGCGAGGTGATCAGCTCCGCGGCGGCCGGGCTCACCGCCATCAGCCTCTCCGCGTTCGCCCTGCCGGGGGTGATCTCGGCGGCGCTGGTCGCCGGCGCCGGCTTCGCCCTCTTCGGTGTCGACCTGCTCGCCCGCCGGGGCAGCGAGCGGGTCACCCTGCGCTTCGTGGCGGCGATCGGCACCGGCCTGCTCGTCGGGCTCGCCGCCGCGTTCGCGATCAATCTGACGTACGCCGACAACGCGACCACCAACGTGATCGCCGCCACCACCGCCGCAGCGGCGACCGTCGGCGGGGCCGTCGCCGGCGCGCGTAGCGGGTCCGTGGTCGGGGCCGTGGTGGCCGCCGCCCTCGGCACGCTGATCTTCGTGGTGGCCTTCAGCCGGGCCCGCGACCCGCTCTTCGACCTGTTCGGCGGCGGCGACGGCCAGGAGTCGCTGCTGAGCGCGGCCAAGTGGGTGTCCCGCACCGAGTCCCTGCTCGCCGGCCTGGTGGCCGGGCTGCTGGCCTTCGGGTACCTGACCCTGGCCCGCCGCCGGTCCGCCCGGCTCGACGCGGCGGCGCCCGCGCCCCGCTGGCCCGCCTACCTGCTGGCCGGCGCCGGCCCGGGCCTGCTCCTGATCGTCGCCGAGGTGATCATCCGGGTCGGCGGGCGGTCCCTGCTCGACCTGGCCGGGGCGCTGAGCGAGGCGGACGCGGTGGCCCAGACTTCGCTGGGCACCTCCCGGATCGACAACGCCATCTGGGTGCTCTTCGTCGGCGCCCTGACCGCGATGATCGCCTTCGGCCGCACCCTCGGGCCGGCCCACGCCGACGACGACGAGCCGGTCGAGGCCGCCCCCACCCGCTGACCTCGCGGCACCCGGCACCGGCCGACATTCCGCCCGTCGGGCGGCGCAGGCGGCGCGCGGGAGGTCAGGAGGTGGCGCGGAGCAGCAGGTCCAGCTCGGTGACGTCGTACCACTCCAGCTCGTGGTCCTCGGCGCCGTCGACCGTGAACTGCGCGTCCGGGTCGCCGGCCAGGGCCTCGGTGACCGCCTCCGCCGCGGCGGAGACGTCCTCGACCGCGTCGGCGCCGTCCATGTGGACGGCCGCGACGGCGCCCACCGGCACGGGGGCACTCAGCTCGACCGCGCTGGAGCCCAGCTCCCCGTCGCCCCGGCCCACGGCCGAGGCGGGCAGGTCGACCGAGACGACGATCCGGCGGCGGGGCGCGTCGGGGTCGGCCCGGAGCAGCTGCAACGCGTCCTGAGCGGCCCGGGTGAAGGCGACGTACTCCAGCTCCTCCTCGTCGCCCTCGGCGTACCACTCCCGCAGGGTGGGGGTCACCGCGTGCGCGGCGGCCACCGGCAGCCCGGCGCCGCGCAGGAGGGTCAGCATCGGGACGGTCGCCGGCACGTACACCCGGACAAGCTCCTCGGTCACCGCTCGTCTCCCCCGCTCAGGTCCCTGCGCCGGCTTCCGCCGGCCCCGGCCGATCATGCCCTATCGCCGTGACCGTCATACACCGCGCACCTTCTGCGGTGGAAGCGTCCCACCGGTGTGTCCCGGGGCGGCTCGGCGCAGGTCGCGGCCGGGCGGCTGGGCCATGTCGGCCGTCGGTGGCAAACTGAAGCAAACGACGCCAACCCCGGGGGTTTCCGTGGAGCCGAGGTTCCTGCTGCTCTCCGACGTGGCCACCGAGCTGAACGTGTCGGACTCGCAGGTCTACCACATGGTGCGCAGCGGCGAGCTGCCCGCGATCAAGATCGGCGGGCGCGGCCAGTGGCGGGTGGAACGCGCCCGGCTGGAGGAGTACATCGAGCGCAAGTACGCCGAGACGGCCGACTGGGTGCGGAGCAACCCGCTGGCCGACCGCGACCCGGAGTAGCTGGACCACTCCGCAGGGGCATTGACCGCGAGCTCTGCCGTGCCCGAGAATGAAGCTTGTCGAAGGCAAACGAAGGCAAACGCAAGATCGTGGGAGGTTCCCGGATGACCGATCACCGCCGACCCGGGCCGGCGCGCCCTCCCGTGCGGCTACGCCCCGCCCCCTCGTTCGAGCCGCCGTTCACCGACGACGACGCCGCCCACTGGCCGGCCCCGGGCCACGCCCAGCTCGTCCTCGACCTGTTCGAGCCGTCCCGGCGCGAGGCCGACCGGCCGCCCGGCCGACGACAGCGGCCGGTACCGACCGGCCCCGGCCGTCGGCCCGCCGCCCCGCTGCCACTGGACGCGCTGGTGACCGCCACCCCCGAGGCGACCCGGGCCGCGCACCGGTTCGTCCGCACCTGCCTGGAGGTGCTCAACGGCTACCGCTCGCCCGGGCAGCTCAGGCCGCTGCTCGACCCGGCGCGGGCAGCCGGGCTGCTGCCCGAGCTGGCCCGCGCCACCGCCCGCTCCGGCCCGCTCCGCCGCCGGTCGACCCGCCCGGCCGTACGCCTGCTCCGGCTGCGGGTCTGCGAGCCGCGCACCGCCGCCGTCGAGGTGGCCGCGGTGCTCACCAGCACGGGCGGGCGTACCTGGGCGATGGCGTTGCGCCTGGAGCACCGCCGGGGCAGCTGGCTCTGCACGGCCCTCCAGGTGCTCTGAGCCATCGGGCTCCGGCCAGGCGCGCACGGTGCTCACCCACGATCCCGGGGTGGACCTGGTGCGCGCCGACCCGGCGGTCGCCGAGGTGCGCACCCCCCGGCCCGGGTGACCAGCCGCCCGGACGGTGGCCGAGACGGAAGCGAGCCGTGGTCCACGAGGACCACGGCTCGACTGCTCCGGCGGGCGCTGGCCCGCTCAGCTGCCTGTCACGCGCCGCCGTTGGGGGCGCCGTGGCAGCGCTTGTACTTCCGGCCGGACCCGCACGGGCACGGCGCGTTGCGGGACGGGCCGTTGCCGGCCTCCGCCTGCCCCGACGCCGCCCGCCGGTTGTTGCCGGCCGGGACGCCCGGGCCACGCAGACCCGACGCCGGACGCTGCGGCGCCGCCGGGGCGGTCGTGCCCGGCGCGGCCGGGGCGGCCGGTGCCGGACGACCGACGCCCAGCGCGGGCGCCTGCTGCTCGGCGTGCTCGACGGCCACCGCACCGGCGCCGGCCTCGCCGTCGATGGTCGGCGCGGAGTATTGCAGGCCCTGCTGCTGCGGGGCCCGACCCAGGCCCTTGGCCCGGATCTCGACCGGCTTGTCGAGCAGCTGGACCTCCTCGGCCTCGGGCTCCGGCTCGTTGACCTGGACCTCGAGGTTGTAGAGGAAGCCGACCGTCTCCTCCTTGATGCCGTCCATCATCGTCGCGAACATGTCGAAGCCCTCGCGCTGGTATTCCACCACCGGGTCGCGCTGGGCGTACGCCCGCAGGCTGATGCCCTCCTGGAGGTAGTCCATCTCGTAGAGGTGCTCGCGCCACTTGCGGTCGATGACCTGGAGCAGGACCATCCGCTCCAGCTGGCGGGTGCCCTCCTCGCCGAGCTGCTCCTCACGCCGGTCGTACGCGGCGTGCGCGTCCTCCTTGAGGCGGGAGAGCAGGAAGTCCGCGTCGATGCCGGCCCGCGAGCCGCCGGCCTCCTCCTCCAGCTCCTCGATCGTGATGCCCACCGGGTAGAGCTGCTTCAGGCTGGCCCAGAGCTGCTCCAGGTCCCAGTCCTCGCCGTAGCCGTCGGCGGTGGCCCCCCGCACGTACGCGTCGACGACGTCGTCGATCATGTTGCGGACCTGGTCGGAGAGGTCCTCGCCGTTGAGCACCCGCAGCCGCTCGGCGTAGATCACCTGGCGCTGCTTGTTCATGACCTCGTCGTACTTGAGGACGTTCTTGCGGATCTCGGCGTTCTGGCCCTCGATCTGGGCCTGCGCGCTCTTGATCTGCTTGGTGACCATCTTCGACTCGATGGGCACGTCCTCCGGGATGTTGAAGCGCTCCATGACCGCCTCGACGGCGCCGGAGCGGAAGCGCTTCATCAGCTCGTCCTGGAGCGAGAGGTAGAAGCGGGACTCGCCCGGGTCACCCTGCCGGCCCGACCGACCGCGCAGCTGGTTGTCGATGCGCCGGGACTCGTGCCGCTCGGTGCCCAGCACGTAGAGGCCACCGGCGGCGGCGACCTCCTCCGCCTCGGCGTCGCAGGCCTGCTTCCACTGGGGCAGGACCTCCTCCATCGCCTTGGCGTACTCCTCCTCCTGCTCGGCCGGGTCGAGGCCGCGCTGGCGCAGCTCGTTGGCGGCGAGGAACTCGGCGTTGCCGCCGAGCAGGATGTCGGTGCCACGACCGGCCATGTTGGTGGCGACGGTGACGGCGCCCTTGCGGCCGGCCTGGGCGACGATCTCGGCCTCACGGGCGTGGAACTTGGCGTTCAGCACGGAGTGCGGGATGCCGCGCCGGCGCAGCAGCTGGGAGATGATCTCGGAATTCTCCACCGAGACGGTGCCGACGAGCACCGGCTGACCCATCGCGTGCCGCTCGGCGATGTCCTCCACCACGGCGTTGAACTTGGCCTTCTCGGTCTTGTAGATCACGTCCGGCCGGTCCTGGCGGACCATCGGCCGGTGGGTCGGGATCGTCACCACACCGACCTTGTAGACCTTGTTGAACTCGCCCGCCTCGGTCTGGGCGGTACCGGTCATGCCGGAGAGCTTCTCGTAGAGGCGGAAGTAGTTCTGGAGGGTGATGGTGGCCAGGGTCTGGTTCTCCTGCTTGATCTCCACCCCCTCCTTGGCCTCGATCGCCTGGTGCATGCCCTCGTTGTAGCGGCGGCCGTGCAGGATGCGCCCGGTGAACTCGTCGACGATCAGGACCTCGCCGTCGCTGACGATGTAGTCCTTGTCGCGCTTGTAGAGCTCCTTGGCCTTGATGGCGTTGTTGAGGTAGCCCACCAGCGGGGTGTTGACCGACTCGTAGAGGTTGTCGATGCCCAGCCGGTCCTCGACCTTGGCCACGCCGCGCTCGGTGACGGCGATGGTGCGCTTGGAGTGGTCGACCTCGTAGTCGCCCTCGCCGTCCTTGCCGGCCTGGAGCCGGGCCACGACGCCCGCGAACTCGCCGTACCAGCGGGCGGAGTGCTCGGCCGGGCCGGAGATGATCAGCGGGGTGCGGGCCTCGTCGATGAGGATCGAGTCGACCTCGTCGACCACCGCGAAGTTGTGGCCGCGCTGGACCAGCTCTTCCTTCGACCACGCCATGTTGTCGCGCAGGTAGTCGAAGCCGAACTCGTTGTTGGTGCCGTAGGTGATGTCGCACTCGTAGGCGGCCCGGTGCTCGGTGGCCGGCCGGTTGGGCAGCACCACGCCGACGGTGAGGCCGAGGAACTCGTGCACCTGGCCCATCCAGGCGGCGTCCCGCTGGGCCAGGTAGTCGTTGACCGTGATGACGTGCACGCCGTTGCCGGAGAGCGCGTTGAGGTAGACCGGCATGACCGAGGTCAGGGTCTTGCCCTCACCGGTCTTCATCTCGGCGATGTTGCCGAAGTGCAGCGCCGCGCCGCCCATGACCTGGACGTCGTAGGGCCGCTGGCCGAGCACCCGGGCGGCCGCCTCGCGGCAGACCGCGAACGCCTCCGGCAGCAGGTCGTCGAGGGTCTCGCCGTCGGCGAGCCGCTCCTTGAACTGGTCGGTCATGCCGCGCAACTCTTCGTCGGTGAGGTTGACGTAGTCGTCCTCGATCGAGTTGACGGCGGCGGCGATGGCCTTGAGCCGGCGCACCATACGGCCCTCGCCCGCGCGGAGGACCTTTTCCAGAATCGACACGGATCAACGCTCCCCTAGACAGTCTCGAACCATCGTAGGCGCTCCATCGGCGCGATGGTCACTGGTGGCGGCCCTCCGAGCCGGCGAAACCGACATAACACGCCCGACTCGCGCCGCCCCGCCGAAATCCGGTTACGCCGTCCGCGAACGGTCCGGCACGATGGCTCGGGTGGAACCTGTCGAGATCACCGAGGACGGCCTGTTGCTGCGACCCTGGCGGGCGACCGACGCCGACGCGGTGCACCGGGCGTGCCAGGACCCGGACATCCAGCGCTGGACCACCGTACCGCGCCCGTACCTGCCCGAACACGCGCACCGGTTCGTGACCGAGGTGACCCCGGCGGACTGGGCGACGGGCGCCGGGGCGCCGTTCGCGGTCTGCGACGCCGCCACCGGCGAACTGCTCGCCTCCTGCGGGCTCGTCTCGATCGACACCGGCCTGCGTTCCGGCGAGATCGGCTACTGGACCGCGCCGTGGGCCCGGGGCGCGGGCGTGGCCGTCCGGGCCAGCCGGGCCGTCGCCCGCTGGGCGTTCGACGCGCTGGAGCTGCGCCGGCTGATCTGGCAGGCCGAGGTGGGCAACCACGCCTCCCGCCTGGTCGCGCTCCGGGCGGGCTTCCGCGTCGAGGGCCGGCTGCGGCTCGCCGACCCCGCCCCCGGCGGCAGTGCGGAGGGCTGGATCGGCTCCCTGCTCCCCGGCGAGGTGCCCGCCCCCGGGGAGACCGGTCCGGCCGGATCGGGCACCCTGGAGGCCCGTCGCGCCGCCATCTTCGGCGGGCCCCAGCCCGTCCTCTTCGCCACCGCCGGCGCCACCGAGCTGCGGCTGCGCCCGATGGAGGAGCGCGACCTGGACGCGGTCGTCGACACCTGCCGGGACCCGGAGAGCATCCGGTGGACCACCGTGCCCGACCCGTACGAGCGGGCGGACGCCGAGTCGTACCTGCACTTCGGCCGGGGCACCTGGGCCGGCGGCACCAGCGCCTGCTTCGTGGTCGCCGACGCCGAGGACCGGTACGTCGGCACGATCGACCTGCGGCTCTCCCCCGCCGACCCGCTGCTGGCCGACGTCGGCTTCATGGCCGCCCCCGCGGCCCGGGGCCGGGGCTACCTGTCGGCCGCGCTGACCGCGCTCAGCGCCTGGGGCTTCACCACGCTGGGCCTGGCCCGGATCGAATGGAAGGCAAACGTCGGCAACACCGCCTCCCGTCGGGTCGCCGAGAAGGCCGGCTTCACGGTCGAGGGCGTCGCCCGGGGCGGGCTCACCCACCGCGACGAGCGGGTGGACGTCTGGGTCGGCGCACTGCTCGCCGGGGACCTGACGTGACGCCCGAGGTGATCGAGGCCGACGGGGTGCGGCTGCGGCAGTTCCGCCCCGCCGACGCCGCCGACCTGGCCGCCGGCTGCGGCGACCCGGTCAACCTGCGGTTCAACCCCGGCATGCCGCAGCCGTACACCGAGGCCGACGCCCGCTGGTGGATCACCGAGGGCGCCCCGGCGGCCTGGGCCACCGGCGGGGCCGCGTACGCCATCGCCGACCGGACCACCGACCGGCTGGTCGGCGGCGCGGGCATCGGCCAGGTCGTGCCGCCGCGCCGGCAGGCGGAGGTGGGCTACTGGGTCGCGCCGTGGGCGCGGCGGCGCGGGATCGCCAGCGCCGCGACGCGGGCCCTGGCCGACTCCGCGCTCCGGCACGGTCTCCACCGGCTGGAGCTGATGACCCACGCCGAGAACCCGGCCAGCCAGCGGGTGGCGCTCGCCGCCGGCTTCACCCACGAGGGGGTACGCCGGGCGGCCGGCCAACTGCGGGGCGGCGGCCGGACGGACCTGCTCGCGTGGGTACGCCTCGCCGACGACCCACCCGGTCCCGCCCCCCGGCTCCTGCCGGACCTGCCCGACGGCCGGCTCACCGACGGCGTGGTGACCCTGCGCCGGCTCGGCCCGGACGACGTCGACGTGATGTACCGCCTGCACACGCGTCCGGAGGTGGTGGCGAACCAGGCCCCGCCGGTGCCGCCGACCCGGGCGGCCGTCGAGCGGCGTTGCCTGCTGGCCGAGAGCGCATGGCTCACCGGCAGCATCGCCCGGCTGCTGATCGTCGACGCGGTCACCGGCGAGCCGGCGGGCAGTTGCGGGCTCAGCCTCTCCGACCCGGCGGCCGGCGAAGGCTCGGTCGGCTACGCGCTGCTGCCCGACCAGCGGGGACGCGGGCTGGCCACCAGGGCGGTACGGCTCCTGGCCGGCTGGGCGTTCGGTCCGGCCGGGATCGCCCGGCTGGTCGCCGGCACCGTGCCCGCCAACACCGCCTCGCACGGGGTGCTGGAGCGGGTGGGATTCCGCCGGGAGGGTCTGCTGCTCGGGCGGCTGCCGGGACTGGCCGGCAGCCGCATCGACGACCTGGTCTTCGGGCTGCTCCCCGACGAACTCCGCTGACCCGCCCGCCCTCGGCGGCCGTGGTTGGCGGGTGGGCCGCCACCACGGCGCCGGAGGGTCAGACGGCGAGGGAGATGATTCCGTAGTCGTAGGCGTGCCGCCGGTAGACGACGCTCGGGCGGCCGGACTCCTTGTCCTGGAACAGGTAGAAGTCGTGGCCGACGAGTTCCATCTGGAACAGGGCTTCGTCGACGGTCATCGGCTCGGCGGGGTGCACCTTCTCCCGCGCGATGTGCCAGGGCTGGTCGTGTTCCTCCTCCTCGACCCGTTCGGCGACGGCGGTGGCCGTCCCGACGCCGTCGGGGGACGCGCCCAGCGGCGCGTCGAGGCCGGCCACCGGCAGGCCGGCGGTGGCTGCGGCGACGGAGAGCGGCGCGTGCCGGCCCCGGTGGACGCGGCGGCGGTCGGCCGCCCGGCGCAACCGGGTGTCCAGCTTGGCGATGGCCGCGTCGAGCGCGCTGTAGAAGTCGTTCGTGCAGGCCTCCGCCCGGATCACCGGGCCACGGGAAACGCAGGTGATTTCGACGCGCTGGCAGTGGTCGGCCTGGCGCGGATTGCGCTCGTGGAACAGCTCCACATCGACACGAATAAGTTTATGGTCGTAGCGTTCGATCTTCGCGAGTTTGTCCGCCACGTGCACCCGGTAATGATCCGGCACTTCGACGTTACGGCCCTTGACCACGATGTCCATGTGACCTCCCTAGTTCGGACGGTCGTTCGTTCCGGCATCCGGTCGCGCGCCCTGGGGGAGGCCCCACTCGGCGTCGACCGGTCAGTGCGGCTACGCCTCCTTTCACCACCGGGGGCGGATGGAAACACCTCCTACCCCCGACACGAAAACGCTAACTCCTGTTCCCTCGACAGTCACCCCCGGTCGCCGGGACAGCCAACAATTTTTCACAGCTCATACACCAACGGGTGAAACGGAAACACGCACCGTCACAAAGTGCGCCGTCGCTCGGTCGCGGCGAGCACCGCGGCGACCGTCGGTGACAGCCCGCTCGCGGTCAGCGCCCGCCCCACGGACGCGAGGGTGGACCCGGTGGTCAGGATGTCGTCGAGCACCACCACCGCCGCCCCGTCGGGCGCGGACGGGACCCGTGGGCGGACCCGGAAGGCCGCCTCGGCCGCCGCCGCCCTGCCGGCGCTGTCCAGCGTCACCGAGTCGGGGCGGGGCAGGGCCCGCAGCGGCCGCCGTACCCGCACCGGCCAGCCCGCCCGGCGCAGCCGGTCCGCGCAGTGCCGGGTCAGCCGGCCGAGGTGGTCGCCGTACCGGGCGCGGGCCGCCGCCGCGGTGTCCGGCACCGGCACCAGCGTCACCGGGCGGACCCCGCCCACCGCCGCCGCCACGACCTCGGCTAGCAGCGCCCCCAGCGGCCGGGCCAGCCCGTGCCGGCCGTGGTCCTTGTACGCCAGCAACGCCTCCCGCAGCGGGCCCGCGTACGGGCCGAGGGCGACGCAGGGCGGCAGGTCGGGCGGGGCAGGAGTGGGTCGTACGGCCCGGGGGCGCAGCGCGCCGAGCGCCGCCACGCACTCCGGGCAGACGCCGTGCCGAAGCCCCGGCCGGCGCTCGCGGCAACCGGCGCACTCCACGGGCAGCACCAGGTCGGTGAGGTCCGCCCAGAGCCCGCCGAGATCCCGCACGGAGATCAGTAGAGGAAGAAGGGGGCGGTCGGGTTGCCGGCGCGCGCCCCGGCCGAGGGCGGCGCGACCTCCTGCACCTGCTCGGGCTGGATCCGCTCGAACGGGCCGCTGCGGTACGCCACCCCGTTCGCCTCGTACATCGCGGCGCCGACGCGCCCCACGGCGTTCGCCGGGTACGCGGCCAGGTGCGTCACCCGGGCGCCGATCTTGTCCTCCAGCCGGCTCTCCCGCGCGCCGTCCACGCTGACCTCGTAGACCGCCGGGCGGCCGACCGCACCCGCGAGGACCAGGGTGTTCTCGCCGTACCAGTCGACGGCCGACAGGCTGGTCAGCCGGGTGTGCAGCCGACGGGCCGGGCCGGGCGTCGCCCCCGCGCCGTCGGGGCTGAGGGCGGCGACGTAGAGCGTGCCCCCGGCGATGACGGCGATCCGGTGCCCGTCCAGCGAGGCCGCCACCGCGGTAACCGGGCCGGGCACGCCCAGCGGCACGGCGGTGAGCTGCGCCTGGGCGTCGAAGCGGTAGAGGCTGCCATCGGCAACCACGAGCCCGGCCGGCTGCCCCCGGTACGTGGAGCGCAGCCAGACCGGCTGGCCCATGGCGGCGTACCCCTTGGCGCTGCGGGTGAAGGCGGCCACCGGGTCGGTGCCGGTGCCGACGGAGAGCCACTGGCGGCTTGCGTCGGAGACCACCAGCGCCGCCAGGATCTGGTTGTCGGCGCGGCTGAGCCCGGCGGAGACGACGTTACGGTTCGCCTTGGCGTCCACGGGCACCGGACCGGTCGGCTCTCCCGGGTAGGCCAGCGGGTGGACGGCGCCCTCGTAGACGCAGAACCGCTGGAAGCTCTCCGGGAGCTGGTGCACCGGGCGGTCCCGGCGGCGCCGCTCCAGGTCGGGGATCAACTCCTGGGACTGGTTGCGGATCTTGATGTCGAGCGGCCCGTCGAGGTCCGACAGCGACCAGGCGAGCTGCGTGCCGAGCTGCTCCAGCCGGGCCTTGTCCTCCGGCATCTCCAGGTCGACCTCCCAGCGGCCGTCCGTCCGGGTGGCGTTGTTGATCAGGCGGGTGCCGTCCGGCAGCCGGCGTACGGCCGTGCCGAGCCAGGCCGAGGGGCCGGCGGTCAGCCACTTGACCACCTCGCTGACCCGCCGCTCGTCCGGCACGGCGAGCGGCAGGTAGCGCTGGTCGGGGACGAGGCGGGTGCGGTCGTTGTTCCAGAAGTAGATCGTCCGGCTCTGGTAGTACGTCTCCAGCGCCTCGACGCTGAGCAGCAGCGCCGTCGGCGGGTTCGCCACGTACAGCCCGCCGTCCGTCAGGCCGTCCTGCCCGGCCTGGCTGCGCAGCTCGAAGGTGTAGGTCGTGGTGCTCGTCTCCGGCGGGGCCAGCGTGCCGTCCGTACGCAACTGCCCGACCTGCTGCACCTTGAGGGTGACCTCGGTGCGGTCCGGGGCGTAGACGGGTACCGGCTCCTCGGTGAGCCGGACGACGGCCAGCGTGACCTCGCTGCCCTGCTTGGTCTGGAGGCGTTCGCGGTCGGCCGGCACGATGAACTGCCGGACCCGCTGGTACGCCCCGTCCGGTTCGCCGGCCGCGGCGGAGAGGAAGTTCTGGACGAACTGCTCGGCGTCGGTGCCGGCCGCGGTGCGGCTCGGGGGCTCGCCCCGGCTGCCGCTGGTCGAGGCGCCCTCCGCCGCCGGCCCCGGCCCGTCCACCCGGACCTCGGTGTTCTCCGGAATGCCGCAGCCGGCCACGCCGCCCAGCAGCAGCGCGCCGCCGAGCAGGCCGGCGAGCAGCCGACGCCTCACGACCCCACCTCCGCGTGCCCGCCGTTGCCCGGCCGCCCCGGACCGACGGCCAGCGCGTCGTCGGCGCCCGGGCCGATCGCGAGGGCGCCTCCGGTGCCGGGGCCGATGGCCAGCCGCCCGCCCGGGCGGGGCCCGCCGAAGGGCAGCGTGGCGTCGGCCGGGACCAGCCGCAGCGGCGAGGTGGTCAGCCGGTCGCCGGCGCGCGACGGCAGGGTGAGCCGGAACTGGGCGCCCTGCCCGGGCGCGCCCCACGCCTCCAGCCAGCCGCCGTGCAGCCGGGCGTCCTCCAGGCTGATCGACAGGCCGAGCCCGGTGCCGCCGGTCTGCCGGGCCCGGGACGGGTCGGCCCGCCAGAAGCGGTTGAACACCAGCTTCTCCTCACCCGGCTTGAGGCCCACCCCGTGGTCGCGGACGGTGATCGCCACCGCCGTGTCGTCCACCCCGAGCGTGATCAGCACCGGTTTGGCCTCGCCGTGCTCGACGGCGTTGCCGACCAGGTTGCGCAGCACCCGCTCCACCCGCCGGGGGTCCACCTCGGCGATCACCGAGGTGCCGGGGACGTCCAACTCGATGGCCACCCCGACGCGCTCGGCGAGGCCGGCCAGTCGGTCGGCCACCCGGTGCACGACCGGCACCAGGTCGGTCGGCTCCGAGTCGAGCATTGCGAAGCCGGCGTCGAAGCGGCTGATCTCCAGCAGGTCGGTGAGCAGCTCCTCGAACCGGTCCAGCTCGGCCTGGAGCAGCTCGGCGCTGCGGGCCACCGCCGGGTCGAACTCGTCCCGCTCGGCGAAGATCAGGTCGGCGGCCATCCGGACCGTGGTCAGCGGCGTGCGCAGCTCGTGCGAGACGTCAGAGGTGAAGCGGCGTTGCAGCCGGGACATTTCCTCCAGCCGCAGGATCTGCCGTTGCAGGTTGGTCGCCATCTGGTTGAACGACGCCGCCAGCAGGGCGAGGTCGTCCTCGCCGTTGACCACCATCCGCTGGTCGAGCAGGCCGGCGGAGAGCCGCTGGGCCGTGCGGGCGGCCACCCGTACCGGGGTCACCACCAGCCGGGTGACCAGGCCGGCGAGCAGGGCGAGCAGGAGCACCAGGGCCGCTCCGGTGGCGGCCACGGTGCCCCGTACGTCGGCGGCCGTGGCGTCCTGCCGGGCCAGCGGCACGAGGTAGTAGAGCTCCACCTGGCCGAACCGGGTGGGCACCGGCGAGCCGTAGACCAGGTATTTCGTGCGCTCCTCGCCGAGGCGCCCGGTGCGGATCTGGCTGGCGACCTTGCCCCCGGCGACGGTCTCGCGCAGCTCCCGGCTGATCAGCGGGCGGACGTTGACCGCGGGCGAGGACCGGGGCTGGATGGCCCCGGTGTGGTTGTCGGCGGTGAGCGCCACGATGACGCCGGTGGTCTGCTGCGGATCACCGCCGGCCAGGTAGTTGACCGTGCCGTCGATGGTCTCCTGGAGCTGCCCCTCCTGCGGCTGGTTGTAGAGCCCGAACTGCTTCGCCGCGTAGTCCGCGCCGCTGCCCAGCCGTAGCCGTACGTCGGTCTCGACGTTCTCCACCAGGATGCCGGTGATCTTGTCGGCGATCAGGTAGGCGAAACCGCCCACCAGCAGGCTCGACGCGACCAGTGTGATGGTCACCACCCGCAGCTGGAGCGACCGGCGCCAGCTCTGGTGCAACCCGGCGAGCAGGCGCGCGGCCCGGCCGCTCACGCCACGCCACAGCTCCCGCGCGGCGACACGCCGGCGCGGAGCTGCCGTCGGGGGGTCCGGAATCGGGGAGGTGGCCACAGTGTGACCAGGCTATCCGGTGCCCGCCTTGTAGCCCACGCCCCGCACGGTGAGGATGATTTCCGGCCGCTCCGGATCCGGTTCGATCTTGGCCCGCAGCCGCTGCACGTGCACGTTGACCAGCCGCGTGTCCGCCGCGTGCCGGTAGCCCCAGACCTGCTCCAGCAGCACCTCGCGGGTGAAGACCTGGCGCGGCTTGCGGGCGAGCGCGACCAGCAGGTCGAACTCCAGCGGCGTCAGCTTCACCTCCTCGCCGTTGCGGCTGACGGTGTGCGCCGGCACGTCGATGGTGATCTGGTTGCCGGGCGGCCCGATGGTCAGCATCTCCGGGGCGACGTCCTCGCCCCGGCGCAGCCGCGCCCGCATCCGGGCGACCAGCTCCTTGGGCTTGAACGGCTTGACCACGTAGTCGTCGGCGCCGGACTCCAGGCCGAGCACCACGTCGACGGTGTCGCTCTTGGCGGTCAGCATGACGATCGGCACGCCCGACTCGGCCCGGATCGACCGCGCCACGTCGATGCCGCTCATGCCGGGGAGCATGAGGTCGAGCAGGACGATGTCGGGGCGGTTCTCGCGGAACGCGGCCAGCGCCCGCTCCCCGTCGGCGACGAAGGAGGGCAGGAATCCCTCGCTGCGCAGGACGATGCCGAGCATCTCGGCGAGCGCGGGGTCGTCGTCGACCACCAGTACCCGGGCTCTCATGGGGTTAATGTTTCCATCCCCTTCAGTTTGGTGGGATCCCCGTCACCCGGCACGGTACTGCCGTGGGACGTCGCCGCCCAGCAACAGGTGCCCGGCGTCGCCGCCCCGACGTGCGGGTCCACCCGATCGGAACGGGCGTGTCACCATGATCCCCGCGTGCGCCGTCACGCGCCACCGCCGTCCGTCCCCAGGAGTACGCGTGCCCGACGCCGGCCCGACCGCCGTGCTCCCGCGCCGTCCCCTCACGGTCGGCGAACTGCTGGACTCCGCGGTCCTGCTGCTGCGGGGCCAGGCCCGGGTGCTGGTGCCGGTCGCCCTCGTGCTGGCCGTGGCCGAGCAGCTCCTGCTGCACCCGCTGCGGCTCGCCGCCGACACGGCGCCACCCGCCTGGCTGCCGGAGTTCGGGCGGTTCGGCGCGTACTGGCTGCTGCTGGCGGTGGGGGCGGCGACCGAGGCGGTGATCGTCCTGCTGCTCGGAAATCCGGCCGCCCGGGCCGCCGGGGCCGCCCTGTTCGGCCGCGCGCCGGGCCCGCGGGAACTGCTCCGCCCGGCCGGCGCGCGCTGGGGCGCCACCGCGCTGCTCGCCGTGCTCGTTGGCGTGGTGATGTGCGGGGTGGCGCTGTTCGGGCCGGCGTGGATCGTCGGGTTCGCCCTGCTCGGCGCCGTGGCGCCGGCGCTGGTCGTCGACCGGGTGCATCCGCTGCGCGCCCCGCTGCGCGCCGCCGCCCTGGCCGTCCGCGGCGCCGGCCGGGCCGGCTGGATCCGGCTGCTCGGCTACCTCGTGTGGTGGATCGTGCGCGTCGGCCTCGGCGTCGGCGTCTACGTCGGGCTGGACTCGTTCGACCTCGTCGACCGCGCCTGGGCCGGGTGGCTGTCGCTGGCTGTCTGGGCGGGCGTGAACAGCGTCGCCTACCCGACCCTGGCCTGCCTGGACGCGGTGCTGCACCTGGAGACCCGGATGCGTACCGAGGGGCTGGACATCCGGCTGTCCCGGGCCCGGCCGGGCACGCCGGAGACCGTCCTGCTGGCGGCCGGGCGATGAGCCTCAGCCGGTGGTGGACCGAGACCACGGCGGCGCTCGGCGACCGGGTGCCGCTGCCCCTGGCCGCCCTGCTGCTGGTGCTCGCCGCGGTGCTGGTCGCGGTCGGCTGGTACACGTTCCCGGCCTGGGTCCCCCGGCGGCTGCCCCGGCTGCGTCGACGCCGCAGGGAGACCGCGCCGTCGGACGCCCCGCCGCCGGTCGTCCCCGCTCCCCGCGAGCCCGAGCTGCCCGCCGCCGCGTACGTCTCCCTCGCGGACCGGTTCGCCGCCGAGGGCCGGTACGCCGAAGCCGTCCGGGAGCGGCTGCGCGCGATGGTCCGGGAGCTGGCCGCCCGGCACGTGGTGCAGCCGCAGCCCGGCATGACCGTCGCCGAGCTGGTGCGGGCCGCGACGGACACCCGACCCCAGGTGGGTCCACCGCTGAGCGCCGCCGGCGCGATCTTCTCCGAGCTCTGGTACGGCCAGCGCCCCGCCTCCGTCGAGCACGACCACCGGATGCGGGAGCACGCCGCCGACCTGGAGCGGCTGCTGACCGGGCGACCCGAGGACGGGCCACGACCATGAGCGCACAGGCCACCGCCGTACCACCGGCGCCCCGCGCGGACGTCGCCCCCCGGCGGCGGCGCCGCTGGCACCGGCTGCTGATCCCGCTGGGCCTGGCCGCTGCGCTGCTGGCCACCACCCTGATCACCCACGCGGTCGACCAGCCCGACCCCGGCGACCAGGGCTTCCTCTCGCCGGTCGCGACGGGGGACGACGGCGGCAGCCGGCTCGCCGACGCGCTGCGCGGGCAGGGCGTGACCGTGCAGCGGGAGACGGACACGCTGCGCGCCCTGCTGGCCGCCCGCGGCGGGGCGGCCACGCTCTTCGTGCCCGCGCCGACGCTGCTGCACCCGGACACGGTCGGCGCGTTGGACTCGCTGCCCTCGACCACCAGGCTGGTGCTTGTGGACCCGTCGCGACGGGTGCTGGAGGCGGTCAGGCTGCTGCCGGTGCAACCGGCCGGTCGCCGGTGGGCCGCGCAGGCGGTGGGGCCGGACGCGCGGGGCCTGCCCTGCCCGCTGCCCGAGTTGCGGCAGCTCGGACGCGTGGCGGTCGGGCTGCAACGCTACGCGCTCGCCCCGGGCGCGTCGGCGCCCGTCGGGTTCTGCTTCGCCGACGGGCTCGCCCTGCTGCCCCGGGTCCCCGAGAGCACCGTGGCGGTGGGCGCCAGCGATCCGTTCCGCAACGACCGGATCGACGAGTGGGACAACCGGGCGTTCGCCACCGCGCTGCTCGGCGGGACCGGCCGGGTGGTGTGGCTCGACCTGGACGGCCCCGAACCCCCGCCGGTCTTCGGCGACGGCAGCAGCGGCAGCCCGGCCTGGTCGCCGACGCCGGGCGGCTCCACCGGGTACGACGGCCCGGGCGGCGGCACCGGCACCGGGGACGGGGACGGGGACGGGCGGCCCGGCGACCCGGGCGGGGAGACCGACGACGACAGCGAGGGCCGGGGCGAGGACCGGGCCGGCAGGCCCGACCCGCCGAACCCGCTCTGGTCGGCCTTCCCCGGCTGGCTGTGGGCGTTGCTGGCCCAGCTCGCCCTTGCCGCCCTGCTGGCCGCGCTCTGGCGGGCCCGCCGCCTCGGCCCGCCGGCGGTGGAGCCGCTGCCGGTCACGGTCCGCTCGGCGGAGACGGTGCTCGGCCGGGCGCGGCTCTACGAGAAGGCGGGCGCCCGGGACGCGGCCGCGCGGACACTGCGGAGCGCCGCCCTGGACCGCCTGACCCCCCGGCTGCACCTGCCGCCGACCGCGCCGCCGGCCGACGTGGCCGCCGCGGTCGCCGCCCGCACCGGCGACGACCCCCGGTGGACCGACGAGGTGCTGCACGGCGCCGGGCCCGAGACCGACCAGGACCTGCTGGACCTGGCCCGCGCGCTGGACCGGCTGACCCGCGTCGCCGCCCCGCACGCCCCCGACGGACCGCCCCCACCCGCCGAGACGCCGCCACCGGCCGCCTACGGGCCGCCACCGCCCGCCGCATCGCCCGCCGTGGGGCCGCCCCCGCCAGCCGCACCGCACCCGCACCGAGCCGAAGGAGACCCCCGGTGACCCGACCCGCCGGTACCGCCGAGCCGCCGACCATCGACCCCGTCGACCCCCGCGCCGCCCTGCACCGGCTGCGCGCCGAGGTCGCCAAGGCGGTCGTCGGGCAGGACGCGGTCGTCACCGGCCTGGTCATCGCCCTGCTCTGCCGCGGGCACGTGCTGCTGGAGGGCGTGCCGGGCGTGGCCAAGACCCTGCTGATCCGCACCGTCGCCACCGCCCTCGACCTGGGGTCCAAGCGGGTGCAGTTCACCCCGGACCTGATGCCGGGCGACGTCACCGGCTCGCTGATCTTCGACCCGCGCACCGCCGCCTTCACCTTCCGCGAGGGGCCGGTCTTCACCAACCTGCTGCTCGCCGACGAGATCAACCGGACGCCGCCGAAGACCCAGTCGGCGCTGCTGGAGGTGATGGAGGAGCGGCAGGTCTCGGTGGAGGGCGAACGGCGGCCGCTGCCCGACCCGTTCATCGTCGCCGCCACCCAGAACCCCATCGAGTACGAGGGCACCTATCCGCTGCCGGAGGCGCAGCTCGACCGGTTCCTGCTCAAGCTCACCGTGCCGCTGCCCAACCGGGACGAGGAGCTGGGCGTGCTCCGCGCGCACCACGCCGGCTTCGACCCGCGCGACCTGACCGCTGCCGGCGTACGGCCGGTGGCCGACGCGGCCGACCTGGCGGCGGCCCGGGCGGCGGTCGGCCGGGTGCACGTGGCCGAGCCACTCTTCGGTTACGTCGTCGACCTCTGCCGGGCCACCCGCAACACCCCGGCGCTGGAGCTGGGCGCCTCGCCCCGGGGCGCCACCGCGCTGCTCAACACGGCCAAGGCGTGGGCCTGGCTGGCCGGCCGCGACCACGTCGTACCGGACGACGTGAAGGCGGTCGCCCGGCCGACGCTGCGGCACCGGCTGCGGCTGCGCCCCGAGGTGGAGCTGGAGGGCGTCGGCGTGGACCAGGTGCTGGACACGGTGCTCGCCACCGTGCCGACGCCGCGATGACCTGGCGGGCGGCGCTCCTGCTGGCGGTCGGCGCGCTGACCCTGCCGGCCTGGCCGTCGCCGTTCGCCGGGCTGCTGGTGATGACCGGGGCGGTGCTGCTGCTGGTGCTGCTCGACCGGGCGCTGGCCGCGCCGCCGGGAGCGCTCACGGCCGCCCGGCAGGGGGACCGCGCGGTCCGGCTCGGCGGCACCGCCACCGTCGCGCTGCTGCTGCACAACCCCTCCGGCCGTACGCTGCGGGCGCGCGTCCGCGACGCCTGGGTGCCCTCCGCCGGCGCCCGCCCCGACGTGCCGCCGGGACAGCTCGTGCGCGTCGAGCCGGGCGCGACGGTGGCGCTGCCCAGCCGGCTGACCCCGCTGCGGCGGGGCGACCGGCCGGCGGTGGCGCTGACCGTGCGCTCGTTCGGGCCGCTGGGGCTCGGGTTCCGGCAGCGCTCCGGGCGGCCGGCGACCCCACCGTGGACGCTGCGCGTGCTACCCCGATTCGACTCCCGCCGGCACCTGCCGGAGAAGCTGTCCCGGCTGCGGGTCATCGACGGCACCCAGGTGAGCCGGGGGCGGGGGCAGGGCACCGAGTTCGACACCCTCCGCGAGTACGTGGTCGGCGACGACGTGCGCTCGATCGACTGGCGGGCGAGCGCGCGCCGCGCCGACGTGCTGGTGCGCACGTGGCGGCCGGAGCGGGACCGCCGGCTGCTGTGCGTGCTCGACACCGGGCGGACGTCGGCGGTGCGGGTCGGCGACGAACCCCGGCTGGACACCGCGATCGACGCCGCGCTGCTGCTCACCGCCCTCGCCGCCCGCGCAGGCGACCGGGTCGACCTGCTCGCGGCCGACGCGGCGGTACGGGCCACGGTCACCGGCACCGGCGGCCCGGCCCTGCTCCCCCGGGTGGTGCACGCCCTCGCCCCGCTCCAGCCGACGCTTGTGGAGACGGACTTCGACCTGATCGCGGGCGAGCTGCTGCGCTGGCAGCGCCAGCGCAGCCTGGTGGTGCTCTTCACCGCGTTGGAGGCCGGCGCCCTCGGCGAGGGGCTGCTGCCGGTGCTCCCCCGGCTGGCCGCCCGGCACAGGGTGGTGATCGCGGCGACGCACGACCCGGTGCTGACCGCCCTCACCACCACCGTCCCGCAGCGCCCGGCGGACGCCTACGCCGCAGCGGCGGCCTGGCGCACGCTCGCAGAACGCGACCGGGTCCGCGTCGCCCTGGCCCGCCACGGCGTGACGGTAGTGGACGCCCCGGCCGGCCGCCTGGCCCCCACCCTGGCCGACACCTACCTCCGCCTAAAGGCCCTGGGCCACCTCTGACCGGGTTCGTCCGGCGCCCCACCGCCAGATCCCGTTGATCATGAAGTTATTGCCCGTCCGCTCGGCGTGTCACGGCAACAACTTCATGATCAACGGGATCTGGGTGGGTGGCGCGGCGGCCGAGGAGCACCACGTACGCCAGGAAGGCGAGCCAGACGGCGGCGCCGACGGCCACGCGGAGCGGAATGGGCACGGGCGCGGGGGTCACGAACGCCTCGATGACGGCGGAGACCGCGAAGAGCCCCACCAGCCCGACGGCGACCAGGACGCCCTCGCGTCCCGCCCGGGCCACCGACTGGCCCCGGGTGAGCTGCGTGGGCGGCGCGATCCACGCCCACCCGATGCGCAGGCCCACCCCGGCGGCCACGAAGACGCCGGTGAGTTCCAGCAGCCCGTGCGGGGTGATCAGGCCGAAGAAGACGTCCGCGCGGCCGTAGGCGACCATCACCCCGCCGACCACGCCGATGTTGAGCGCGTTCTGCCAGAGCAGGTAGAGCACCGGGACGATCAGCACCCCGGCGGCGAGGCACTGGGCGGCGAGCCAGGCGTTGTGCGTCCACAGGTGGAAGGCGAACGTCGGCGCGGAGAACTCGGTGTAGTAGCCGGCGAAGCCGGACTCGACCAGGTCGGCGGCCGCCGCCTCGCCGATGAAGGCCGCCGCCGTCTGCGGGTTGCCCGCGACGAACCAGATGAGGAAGAGGCTGAGCAGGCTGAACCCGGTCGCCACCCCGCACCACCAGGGCCAGGCGCGGTAGACCGCGGCGGGGAAGCCGGCCACGAAGAACCGCCCGACCGCCGCCCACGACGGGCGCGGGCGCCCGGTGAGCCGGGCCCGGGCGCGCAGCACCACCTGGGAGAGCTGGCTGACCAGCGCCGGGTCGGGTGAGCGGCTGCGCAGCACCGACAGCTGGGTGGTCGCCCGCTGGTAGAGGGCGACCAGCTCGTCGACCTCGGCGGCGTCGAGCCGGCCGCGCCCGGAGAGTTCCTCCAGCCGTTGCCACTGCCCGCCGTGTTCCGCGACGTACGCGTCGAGATCCACCGTCACCCCCGTCCGGCGATCATAGTGTTCACTGTCGGGGTGAGAGCACAACCTCGACCGCCGGCCCGACCCGCCCCGTGGGGTGACGCCGGGCTGGTCAGCGGGGAGGCCGTGGAGCTGGACGTCCGGGCCGCCCGGATCGGTTCCCGGGTGCTCGCGCTGCTGCTCGACGTCCTGGCGCAGGCGGCCCTCATGCTGGTGCTGTCCATGAGCGTCGGCGTCGCGCTGCTCAACCTGCCGGACGGGCTGGTCGACGGCGCCCTGGCCGGCGGGATCGCCACGGTGGGCCTGATCCTGGTGCTGGTCGGCTACCCGGTGCTGTGCGAGCGGTTCAACCACGGCCGGACGCTGGGCAAGATGGCGGTCGGGCTGCGCGTGGTCAGCGCCGACGGTGCTCCGGTCGCGGCGCGGCAGTCGCTGATCCGGGCGCTGGTCGGCGTGGCTGTGGAGTGGCCCGGCCTGGTGCTGCCGCTGGTGAGCTGGGTGGCCGGGGTGACGGTGATGGTGACCGACCGGCGCGGGCGTCGGCTGGGCGACCTGGTGGCGGGCACGCTGGTCGTGCACACCCGCACGGCGACCGCCTGGCGGCCCGTCCCCACGGCGGTTCCCGCACTGGCCGGTTGGGCGGGCGCGGCGGACCTGAGCCGGCTCGACGACGGCCTGGCGTTGGCCGCCCGCCAGTACCTGGCCCGGGTGCACCAGCTGGCGGAGCCGGCGCGGGGGCGGTTGGGGCACGGATTGTGGACCGAGGTCTCGGCGGTGATCACGCCGCCCCCGCCTCCGGGCATGCCCGAGTCGGTCTACCTGGCCGCGGTCCTCGGCGAGCGGCACCGGCGGGCGAGGTACCGGCTGGGGCTCGGCCGGTCGGCCGCCGCGACGCTCTGGCCGGAGCTGACTCTCCACCCGCCCGCACCACCCCGCGCGGCCCCGTCCGCTGCCGGGCCCGCAGGCGTCGCCACGTCTGAAGGCGCCGCCGGACCCGACCTCACCGCCGGGCCCGCGGGCGTCGCCACGTCTGAAGGCACCGCCGGGCCTGCGGGCGCCGTGCCGCCCGGCACGGTCCGTCCGGCGGTGCCCGTCGGGGCGCCGGCCGCCGTGCCGGCCCAGCCCGTTCCGGGGGTACGGCCGGCGGTCGCCCCGGCGGCACCGGCGGGCGGCGTGCCCGTGCCCGACGCCGGCACCTGACCGGCGGGCGGGGGCCGCGCACACGTCGCGACCTGGAATCCACTCCCTCCGGGAGCGCCGTCGGTCACCCGGCTGTGGCAGGATCCGGCTCGCTCGCCCCTACCGAGACGGGAACATCGTGGCCGACGATCTGTTCACCCCCACCATCGCGCCGGCGGCGTACGGGACGCGACGCCGGCCGTGGCGACCGCAGTCGCTGATCTTCCCCGCCGTCTTCGCCGGTCCGCTGGCCGCCACCGTGCTGGCCCTGGTCAACGGGCACCGGCTGGGCCTGCCCCGTCGGACGAACCTGATGGTGCTCGGCGTCGGGCTGGCCGCGCTGACGGCCCGGTTGGCGCTCACGCTCGCCTTCCTCGACGACTGGGGGGACCGTCCCGTCCGGCTGATCGCGGCGCTGGCCGGCGCCGGGGTCTGGCTCGCCGCCTCCACCACGCAGAAACGTCCGTTCCGGGCCTACGAGCTGCGTGGCGACGAGCCGGCGTCGCTGTGGCTGCCCGGCCTCGGCGCGGTGCTCCTGTTCGGGGTCGTCGAGGCCCTGCTGTTCCTGCTGGTGGCCGCCGTATGACCGCCCCGGAGGCCCAGCTCGCCCGGGTGGCGCACCTGCTGGAGCTGAACCGCGCGGAGCAGGCCCTCGACGAGGTCGACCGGCTCCCGGCCGCCCTGGCCCTCAGCCCGGCGGCGTTCCGGCTGCGGGCGTACGCGCTGACCTCGCTGAGCCGCTGGGACGACCTGGCCGCCGTCGCCCGTCGAGGGCTAGCCGAGGCCGGCCCGGACCCCGAACTGCTCGGCCGGCTCGGCGTCGCGCTGCGCCACCGCCGCGAGTACCCCGCCGCCGAGCGGGCACTGCTCGACGCGCTCGCCATCGAGCCGGAGGACCCGTGGCTGCTGTGCCAGTACGCGCAGCTCTGCTCGGCCGTGGGGCAGCTCGACAAGGCGGAACGCCTGGTCGCCCGGGCCGCCGCGATCAGCCCGCAGGAACCGGCCGTCTTCGCGTGCCGCGTCCAGCTCGCGTACGCCCGGGGGGACGACCGGGAGGCCGACCGGATCGCCAGGGAGTTCCTCGGGGCGTGGCCGGACAATCCGGCGGCGCTCGCCCTGCACGGCGCCACCTCGGCCCGGCGTGGCCGGTTGGGTGCCGCGCGCCGCGCGTTCGGCCAGGCGGTGGCGCACGACCCGACCGATGCCGACTACGCCGAGGCGGCCTGGGAGGCGCAGGTGCACGCGCACCCGCTGCTGCTGCCGCTACGCCCGCTGCACCGGCTGGGGATCTTCCGCACCTGGCTGCTCGCGGTCGGCGTCATCGTGCTGCTGAACGTCGTCGGTCTGGACGTGCTCGCCGGCCTGTTCGCCGTGGCCTGGATGCTCTTCTGCGTCTGGTCGTGGATCGCTCCGCCGCTGGTCCGCCGGATGGTGCTCGGCCGGTGGCGGTCGTGAGGGCGTTCGGGCCGTGGCTGGCCGTCCTCGCCCTGGTGCTGCTGCTCGACGCGCTGCGGCTGCGCGCGCTGGCCGCCGTGGTCTCGGTGGCGTGGCTCGTCTGGTGCGTGTGGAGCTGGGTCCGCCCCGCCCGTCGCCGCTCCCGCCGGGACTGACCGCCCGGCGGCAGGCGACCGCCCGCGCTGGCGCCGGCCGGCTCGACCCGTGGCGGCGCGCCCGACCCGGAAACGCCGACCGGGCCGGCCGCTCGGGAGGGAGCGGTCGGCCCGGTCGGCGCGGTCGGTGTCAGTAGCGGTAGTGCTCCGGCTTGAACGGGCCCTCCACGGAGATGCCGAGGTAGGACGCCTGCTCCTTGGTCAGGGTGCTCAGCTTGGCGCCGAGCGCCTCCAGGTGCAGCCGGGCGACCTTCTCGTCGAGGTGCTTGGGCAGCACGTAGACGCCGATCGGGTATTCCTCGGTCTTCGTGAACAGCTCGATCTGGGCGATCGTCTGGTTGGCGAACGAGTTCGACATCACGAAGCTCGGGTGGCCGGTGGCGTTGCCCAGGTTGAGCAGGCGGCCCTCCGACAGCACGATGATGGCGTGCCCGTCGGCGAACTTCCAGAGGTCGACCTGCGGCTTGATGTTGACCCGCTCGACGTCGGAACGCTTCGCCAGGCCGGCCATGTCGATCTCGTTGTCGAAGTGGCCGATGTTGCCGACGATGGCCTGGTGCTTCATCCGGGCCATGTGCTCGTTGGTGATGACGTCGAAGCAGCCGGTGGCGGTGATGAAGATGTCGGCCTGCTCGACCACGTCCTCCAGGGTGGCGACCTGGTAGCCGTCCATCGCGGCCTGGAGCGCGCAGATCGGGTCGACCTCGGTCACCACGACCCGGGCGCCCTGGCCGCGCAGCGACTCGGCGCAGCCCTTGCCGACGTCGCCGTAGCCGAGCACGACCGCCATCTTGCCGCCGATCAGCACGTCGGTGGCCCGGTTGATGCCGTCGATCAGCGAGTGGCGGCAGCCGTACTTGTTGTCGAACTTGCTCTTCGTCACCGAGTCGTTGACGTTGATGGCGGGGAAGAGCAGGGTGCCGGCGCGGTGCATCTCGTAGAGCCGGTGCACGCCGGTGGTGGTCTCCTCGGTCACGCCCTTGATGCCGGCGGCGATCCGGGTCCACCGCTGGTTGTCCTCGGCGAGCGAACGGTGCAGCACGCCGAGGATGACCGCGTACTCCTCGGAGTCGGCGGACTCGACCGGCGGCACGGCGCCGGCCTTCTCGAACTCGGCGCCCTTGTGCACCAGCAGGGTGGCGTCGCCGCCGTCGTCGAGGATCATGTTGGGGCCCTGCCCGTCGGGCCAGGCGAGCACCTGCTCGGTGCACCACCAGTACTCCTCCAGGCTCTCGCCCTTCCAGGCGTAGACCGGGACGCCGGCCGGGGCCTCGGGGGTGCCCTCGGCGCCGACGACGATCGCGGCGGCGGCGTGGTCCTGGGTGGAGAAGATGTTGCAGGACGCCCAGCGGACCTGCGCGCCGAGCGCGACCAGGGTCTCGATGAGGACGGCGGTCTGGATGGTCATGTGCAGCGACCCGGTGATCCGGGCACCGGCGAGCGGCTGGGCGTCGGCGAACTCACGACGGATCGCCATCAGGCCGGGCATCTCGTGCTCGGCGAGCTGGATCTCCTTACGCCCGAACTCGGCGAGCGACAGATCCGCCACCTTGTAGTCGCCCTCGGCGAGAGTGCTCGGCCGGGCCTCGGACGGCGTGCCGCTGGCGGACGCCGGGAGGGTGCTGGTCATGAAATCTCCTGTCGGACGATGTGCTGCGCGACCATTCACCTTACGCGCGCGAGCCGCCGACGGGAGGACCGGTCGGGTGAAGTGAGCACGAAGACATCAGCGGACAGCGCACGGGGCGGTCGGTCGTGAACGGTGTCCCGTCCCTCGGCCGCCCGCCCCGTGCATCCCCCCGGTTTGGTTCCCCCGCGCGTTCTCGGACCTTCGTCGCGATAACGCTGCGTACTCATAGAGTCACACTCGGCCAGGGCCGCGTCAAGCTATTCCGGAAAAGTCGGACTTGCGCGCCGCCAGGCGCCCCACCTGCACGCCCGCCGGCCCGCCTTTCAGCGCAGGCCGCAGCTCGCGACGTACGCCTCCCCGGCGCCGCCCAGGCGCAGCGGCCCGGCGGCGGCGCTGCCGACGGCCGCCCGCCCGGGCGCCAGCGTCACCGCGCCGGCCCCGTCGTCGACCGAGACCTCGCCGGAGCGGCAGAGCACCACCCGGGGCCCGGGCACCTCGACCGACACCGCCGGCAGTCCCGCGCCCACCGTCACCCGGTGCAGCGCGAAGTCCTCCACCGGCACCGGCCACGTGACCACGCCCGGGGCGATCTCCAGCGGCGGCACCACCGGGTCGCGCAGCACCTCGAAGCGCAGCACCCGCAGCAGCTCCTCGACGTCCACCCGCTTCGGCGTCAGCCCGCCGCGCAGCACGTTGTCGCTGGCCGCCATGATCTCCACGCCGGTGCCACGCAGGTAGGCGTGCAGGTTGCCCGCCGGCATCCAGATCGCCTCGCCGGGGGCCAGCCGCACCCTGTTGAGCAGCATCGCCACCAGCACCCCGGGGTCGCCCGGGTAGGCGGCGGCCAGGTCCCGGGCCAGCTCCGCGTCCGGCCCCGCGACCGGCGCCGACGCCACGGCCGCCACCAGCGCGTCGCGCCCGTCGGCGGGCCAGGTCAGCAGCAGTCGTACGGCGTCACGCAGGCCCACCGGCCCGGTCCGCAGCGCCGCCAGCACCGGCTCCAGCGCGGGTACGCCGAAGCCGGCCAGCGCCGCCGCCGAGGCCGCCGGGTCCCGGAAACCGCAGAGCGCCTCCATCGGCGAGAGCGCGACCAGCAGCTCCGGCTTGTGGTACGGATCGACGTAGTTGCGCTGCCCGTCGGGGCGGGCGGCGTCGGCGGCGTGCCCGGCGCGGGCCTGCTCGGCGTCCGGGTGCGCCTGGAGGCTCAGCGGGGCATCCGCGGCGAGCACCTTGAGCAGGAACGGCAGCCGGGTGCCGAACCGGCCGACCAGCCGCTCGCCGAGCCAGTGGTGCGGCTCGGCGAGCAGCAGGTGGGTCAGGCTCACCCGGCCGCCGTCGCGGTCGACCAGGGCCGGGCCGCCCGGGTGGGCGCCCAGCCACAGTTCGGCCTCCGGGCCGTCGCTCGGCGCCGGCCGCCCCTGCAACTCGGCGATCGCCGAGCGGGACCCCCAGGCGTAGTCGCGGATCGGTCCGTGCAGCAGTTCCACCGGTCAGCTCCCGGGCCGCCCGGCGACCTCACCCGGCTCGGCGGGCGACGCGCTCCCGGCGACCGCCTGATCGGCGGTGGCGCGGTAGATGTCCGGCTCCAGGTAGATCACCCGGGCGGTCGGCACGGCGGCGCGGATCCGACCCTCGACGGTGTTGATGCTCCGCGCCAGCACCTCGGCGGTGACGCCGGCCGGCACGGCGACCTTGGCGGCCACCATCAACTCCTCGGGCCCGAGGTAGAGCGTCTTCATGTGGATGATCCGCTCGAACTCGGGGCCGTCGGTGACCGCCCTCTCCAGCGCGGCGACGTCGTGCGCCTCGGCACCCTCACCGAGCAGCAGGCTCTTGGTCTCGATGGCCAGGATGATCGCGATGACCACCAGCAGCACACCGATCATCGCGGTGCCCACCGCGTCCCACCGGCCGTTGCCGGTGATCAGCGTCATGCCCACGCCGAAGAGCGCGAAGACCAGGCCGACCAGCGCGCCCAGGTCCTCCAGCAGCACCACGGGCAGCTCGGGCGCCTTGGCGCGCCGGACGAACTTGACCCACGACTGGTTGCCCCGGACGAGGTTGGACTCGACGATCGCGGTACGGAAGGAGAACGTCTCCATGATGATCGCGGCCACCAGCACCACGACCGGCACCCAGTGCCACGAGGTGATGCCCTCCTCGTGCGACCACTTGTGGTACGCCTCGTAGAGGGCGAACAGACCACCGACGCTGAACAGCACGATGGAGACGATGAACGCGTAGATGTAGCGCTCCCGGCCGTAGCCGAACGGGTGCTGCGGGGTGGCCGCACGCTTGGCCCGCCGCCCGCCGAGCAGCAGCAGGGCCTGGTTGCCGGAGTCGGCGACCGAGTGGATCGACTCGGCCAGCATCGACGACGACCCGGTCAGCAGGAACGCGACGAACTTGGTGACGGCGATGCCGGCGTTGGCCAGCAGGGCGGCGACGATCGCCTTCGTACCACCGTTGGCGCTCACGCGGTCGCTCCGTCGTGTCGCGCGGCACCGCCGGGCATCGGCGCGACGCGCCGCTCGACCCGTTCCCTGCTATCGCTCACTGGTTTGCCAGCTCCTTCATTTCGGTGATGGCCGGCACGGCCATCGGGTCCAGTCCGTGTGCCAGGGCGAGGTAGATCGAGGCGAAGTCCGGCACGGCGACCAGCGAGGCGAGCCGCTCCAGCGCGGAGCCGCCCTCGGCGGTCACCACGTCGCAGCGCACGCCGCGCCGCTCGGCGAGGGTCTGCACGGCGTCCGCGCGGCGCTCCTCGACGTCGAGCGGCTCGTCGGCGTCGTCCTCCGGGTTCAGCCCGCCGTCGCGCAGCAGGACCAACCGCAGCCGGGTGCCCGACGGCGCCTCCGCGTCGGGATCGGCGAAGATGTCGCGCTCCCCCTCGGCCAGACCGCCGAACACGCCGTCGAGCAGGCCGACCCGACCGCGCCCCGCCTCGCCGAGCGCCCCGCTGACCACGGGGTAGCGGGCGTTGGCGGACAGGGTGTCGCCGAACCGACGGGCCGCGACCGTCGCCAGCGGCGACGAGCCCCAGACGATCGGCACCGAGCCGGCGAGGCCCAGGGCCAGCGACTTCGCGGGGTTGACGAAGGACTCGGCCGTCGGGCGGCAGCGGTCGGCGTCCGCGTCCAGCCGGGCCGCGGTCTCCGCCAGATCCGCCTCGTTGACCTTCACGAGCCCGAGCGTACGGGCGGCGAGCAGGACCGGCACGGTGAGCGCCCAGAGGCTGGCCCGGGCCGGGGCGCGCCGGGGCACCGGGATGAACGGCGCCCGGGCCCGCTCGGCCACGGACTGCAACTGCGAGTCGGGCGCGCCGACGGCGACCAGCCGGGCGCCCCGCCGGTGCGCGGCCTCGGCGGCGCCCAGCGCCTCGGGGCTGCGGCCGGACGCGCTGACGGCGATGACCACGTCGGCGGCGCCCACCCAGCCGGGCACGCCGGCGCTGCGGTGCGGGATGACCGGCACCGGACAGCGCGGCCCGGCGACGGTGGCCAGCACGTCACCGGTACGCCCGGCGGTGCCGATGCCGGCGATGACGACCGCCCGGGGGCGGCCCTCGTCGGCGAGCACCTGGAGGTTGGCCTCGGCGGCCAGCGCGGCCGTCTCGCGGACCTGCGCCCCGGCGGAGGCGGTGTGCCGCAGCATGCCGCCCGGGTCGTGCTCGGCCAGCGCGGCCGGGTCGTCGAGCAGTGCCTCGTCGGGCTCGCGCCGGCCGCTGACCCCGGCCGTGCCGTCGATCACGACTGCTCCGCGGGGCCGCGCGCCTCGTCCAGCAGCAGCACCGGCACGTCGTCGCGGACCTCGAAGATCCGGCCGCACTCGGTGCAGGTCAGCGTCTGCGCCTGCGCGTCGTAGTCGAGCGGGGCGTGATGCGTGTCCGGACAGGCGAGGATTTCCAGCAACTGCGGGTCCAGGGCCACGGCGCGGCTCCTTCCACGTATGCGGTCTCACCGATCGACGGTGCCGACCGGCGCAGGCGATCTTATCGGCGAACGCGGTCGAGCACCTCGTCACGGAGGGCGGTCATCCGCTCCCGCGTCGGGGCCTCGACGTTGAGCCGCAGCAGCGGCTCGGTGTTGGAGGCGCGCAGATTGAACCACGCGCCGTCCGGGAAGCGCAGGGTCAGCCCGTCCATCTCGTCGACGTCGGCCTGCGGGTACGCGGCCCGCACCTCGGCCACCTTGGCGGCCTGGTCGGCCACCGTCGAGTTGATCTCGCCGGAGGCCACGTACCGCTCGTACTCGCCGGCCAGCACGGACAGCGGCAGCGACTGCTCACCCAGGGCGGCCAGGGTGTGCAGCGCGGCGAGCATGCCGGTGTCGGCGAACCAGAAGTCGCGGAAGTAGTAGTGGGCCGAGTGCTCGCCGCCGAAGATCGCGTTCGTCCGGGCCATCTCCGCCTTGATGAAGGAGTGCCCGACCCGGGCGACGACCGGCTCGCCGCCGTGCTCGCGGATGATCTCCGGCACCGCCCGGGAGGTGATCAGACCGTGGATCACCGTCGAGCCGGGGTGCTTGGCCAGCTCGCGGGCCGCCACCAGGGCCGTGACCGCCGACGGCGAGACCGGCTCGCCGCGCTCGTCGACCACGAAGCAGCGGTCGGCGTCGCCGTCGAACGCCAGGCCGATCTCGGCGCCGTGCTCGATCACCGCGCGCTGGAGGTCGAGCAGGTTGGCCGGGTCCAGCGGGTTGGCCTCGTGGTTGGGGAAGGTGCCGTCGAGTTCGAAGTAGAGCGGCACGATCTCCAGCGGCAGGGCCGGCAGGACGGCGTCGCCGAGCACGGCCGGGACGGTGTAGCCGGCCATGCCGTTGCCGGCGTCGACGACCACCTTCAGCGGACGGATGTCCGAGAGGTCGACCAGCTGCCGCAGGTACGCCGCGTAGTCGGCCAGCAGGTCGCGGCGCTCGGCCGGCGCGGCCGGCGTGGCGGTCGGGCGCTCGCCCTTGTCCAGCAGGGCCTGCGCCCGCTCGCGGATCTCGGCCAACCCGCTGTCCTGCCCGATCGGGCGAGCGCCGGAGCGGCACATCTTGATGCCGTTGTACTGCGCCGGGTTGTGGCTGGCGGTGAACATCGCGCCGGGCAGCCCCAGCGCGCCGGAGGCGTAGTAGAGCATGTCGGTGGAGGCGAGGCCCAGCTCGATGACGGCGCGCCCCTCGGCGCGCACGCCGGCGGCGAAGGCGGCGGCCAGAGCAGGACCGGTGGCCCGCATGTCGTGCGCGACGAGCGCCGCCCCGTCCCGCTCGCCGAAGCCGTCCAGCACCTGCGCGAAGGCCGTGCCGAGGGCCTCGGCGGCCTGCTCGTCCCACTGGTCCGGCACCGTCCCACGGACGTCGTAGGCCTTCACGATCTGGGACAGATCAGACACCGGTCTCGCTCCTCGCGCCGCAGGTCCTCAACGGCCTGAGCGTATCGGAGCGGCGCGGCGCGGCCCGGCTCAGCCGGGGAGCCGGGGCATGAACACCGTGTGGTCGCCACCGCCGGTCTCCGGCGGCGGGTCACCGGGCTTGCCCTGGGCGGGCGGCACGGGCGGCGGCGCCCCGTACTGCCCCGGCACCGGGGGCGCCGGCGGGGCCGACACGGGCGGGGCGGCCGGCGCGCCGGGCACCACCTGCGTGGCCTCCGGGGCCGGTGCCGGACGGCTGCCGTACACGCCGCCGGCGGGGCGCGGGGCGGGGGCGCCGCCGGCCGGGCGCGGGGCGGGCGCGCCACCGTACAGGCCGGGGGCGGGCGGCTGCTGCCCGTACACCTGGCCGGGTGGGCCGGGGGCGGCGGCCGGGCCCTGCCCGGAGCGGTAGGTGGTGCCGCCGGGGTTGCGGGGCAGCGGGACGTGGCCCGGGTCGGCCGGCTCCTTGTCCGCCCGCGAGCGGCGGAACAGCAGGACGATGAGCAGGATCCCGACGGCGACCATGGCGATGCCGAAGAACATGACCACCGAGCCGCCGGAGGATTCCTCCTCAGCCGCGTTGCTGACGGCGCCCGCGCCCTGGCCGGCGGCCAGGCTCGGATCCGCCGCGCCGGCCCGCACCTCGGTGGCGACCGCGCTCGGGGTGGGCGACGGCTTCTTCGACGGCTTCGGCGTCGGCGAGGGCGTGGCCCGGTCGCCGACCACCCGGGACGCCACCGCGCCCCGGCCCAGGGCCCGCCCGAGCGCGTCGCTGGCCGCGCCGCTGACGGTCAGCCGGCCGCCCGGCACCTCCGCGTCGAACGCCACCCGGTAGCGCACCGTGATGGTCTTGCCCTTGCAGAGCCTCGGCTTCAGGGGCGAGGTGGCCGACGTGGCCGCGCTGCCACCGTTTCCGGAGAGCGGCACCGGGAACCAGCGTCCGCCCACGTTGACCTGCGCGCTGACCTGGTCGGCGCGCAGGCCGGCCAGGCGCAACCCCAGTGCGGTACGCAGCAGCACGCAGCCATCGCTGCGCTTGCGCACCTCGATCGAGACGCCCCCGGCGGAACCGCCGGCGGTGAAGCTGCCGGCCGAACGCACCCGGACCGAGTCGCCTGCGGCGAGCGCCGGCGTCGCGCCGAGCGCCACCAGGCCGCCCAGCAACGCGCAGACCGTCGCGAGCCGCGCCGCGTGCCGACGTACCGCCATGATCACCTCGCCGTTCCTCCCCCGACGGGGGTCCGCCGGTCAGGCTACTACCGGGCCCCGTCGGGGCCCGGTCATTGAGCGCTCCGGATGTGCGCCGTATTACCCCGCGACCGGGTCCGCGCACCCTGGCCGGCGGCGGGACGCTCGCGCGTCCGTCGGTCCGGGCCTGCCGAACCCGGCGGCGGCCCCAGATCGCGCGGGCCGTCGCCTCGGCGGCCGCGTCAGGTGGCGCGGGCGGTCGCCTCGGCGGCGGCCTCAGGTGGCGCGGGCGGTCGCCTCGGCAGCGGCCAGGGCGTCGCGGCAGAGCCGGTCGGCGGTACGGGTGGTCTCCGGCAGCCGGTAGCGCGGCGTCAACGCCAGCACCCGCGCGGTCGCGTCGTCGAGGCTCATCCGGTGGCCGACGCTGACGAAGACCGGCTTCACGCCGTCCCGGGTACGCAGCACCCGACCCACGGTCTCGCCCCCGTCGCGCAACGGCGTCCACGCGCCCCGACGCTGGGCCGGCGGCGTCCACTCCCCCAGCAGGGGCGTCTTGCCCACCCCGACGGCGGGCAGGCCGGTCACCACGCCCAGGTGGCAGGCGAGCCCGAACCGGCGCGGGTGGGCCAGCCCGTGCCCGTCACAGACCAGCAGCTCGGGAAGCACGGTCAGCCGGTCGAGCGCGTCGAGCAGCGCGGGCAGCTCGCGGAAGGCGAAGAGCCCCGGGACGTACCTGAACGCGGGCCGGCCCACGCTCACCGCCGAGTCGACCACCGCGAGGGTCCGGGCGTCCAGCACGGTCACGGCCGCCGCCAGCCGGTCACCGCTCTCGGCGTACGCCACGTCCAGCCCGGCCACCGTCGCGGGCTCGGCCGGACCGGGCCCGACCAGGTCCACCAGCGGCCGCAACCGCTCCTGTACGGCCAGCGCCTCCGCCACGCTGCCCGGCCTGTCGATCCGGGGGTCCGACGTCCCGGTCGTCTCCACCCGCGCGGCTCCGGGTTTGCCCGGCGTCATGACGGCCCGTCGGTGCGCGGCCTGTCGACGCCCTGCCCGTCGGCACCCGGCGTCCCGGCGCCCTCCGGGCCGACCGTCTGCCGCTCGGCGCCCTGCTCGTGAGCGTCCCGCCCGTCGTCGTCCTTCATGTCGTCGCCCGCACTGTCGGTGTCCTCGCCGTCGGTGTCCTCGCTGTCGGCGTCCTCGCTGTCGGTGTCCCGGGTGCTGCCGGCTCCGAGGGCGACGGCGAAGGCCACCCCCATCCCGATGCCGACGCCCCCACCGGCGGCTCCGTCCAGCGCGGCCAGGCCGATGACCAGACCGAGCATGAGGCCGACCGGCCACGCCCAGGCGTTGGACTGCCACCCACCAGGGCCGGGCGACTTCTGCCCATTGTCCGATTCAGCCATTTCGCCATGGTATTCCGGCCCGACAACCCGCCCCCGAACCCGCGACCTCCAGGCGGCGGACGCCTACTGGCCGGACTCCGAGCGGTAGCGCCTCGGCACGTCCCGGCCGGTGACCGTCCGCCGGAAACTGGCGTCCCACCTGGGTGGACTACCGACCAGCCAGAGCCACAACGGCGTCGGGGTTCTGGCGAACACTCTGGTGCGACTGCCCTTCAACAGTTGCCCTACGCCTGCTCTCCCGAACCCAGGCTTGGGTCTGCGGCCGGATCGCCCGACTGCTGGAGTTGTTCCTCGAACATGACGAAAGTCCTGCGTTGAATTCCGGCGATCAGGGCGAGTTCGGTGGGATTCGGGTACCGCCTCTCGCGAGCCACCCCGTCCTGGATCGCCCGAACCGTTTCGTAGAGAGCGAAGACAGGGCCTTCGCCTCGAAGGTAGTACCCACGGTCATGCTCAGTACGTTGGATGAACTCTTCACGGGTCAATTCCTCCACCTCATCGCCTTCGGCAGCAAACAGCTTGCCCATGAGGTGATTCGCCTGAAGCCAGCCTCCCGAATCCTTCGACAGCCGCCAGGCAGCGACACTTCCACCGCCCGTTTCGACGAGCTTGACGGGAGCTTCGTAGTAACTGTAGAAGGCCGGGAAAACGAGTCCAGGAGGTATTTCCACCACAGTCACGCCTCGCTCCGTCTATCGCTCATCGCCTGCCAGTAGGCTTCCTGCCCTTCGCGGCTCAATCCATACCGCACGGCTTGCTCCATTGGGGTGAGTGGTCGGTCCTGCGCTTCGGCGAGCGCCTCGATATCACGTCGGACCTCGTACAGAGGATGTTCCCAGCTGGCAACCTCGTCGATGGCCGCAAGGTGTAAGCGGAGCTCAGCGACGTGTCCGTTCGACATCCGGAGGTTCACAAGGATGTCACGATAACCACTGCGCTGCGGCCTGAGGAAGCGGTCCTTGATGCCAACGATCACTACTTCGGGATCTTGATCCAGCTCGCCCAGGGCATTGTAGAGATCTTCGAGCCGCTGGAATTCGACTTTTGCCGCCGCCAGGTCCTTGAGTCGAGAGGCATCGTTCTCGTACTCGACAAGCTTGTCCTTCACCCGATCTATACCCTTCGGCTTGGCGCGCCAGCCTGGCCTGCCCACGCCGCTGGCCAGACTAGTCGCCATCCGGTTCAACTCTCGCTGAGCGTCCTCGGACTCAGCAAAGAGACGCTGCACGAAAGCCGACCGATAGTCGTCGTCGTGACGCCTCGTCGCGTCGAAGCCCAGTTGCACCGGCGATCGTCCTCGAGCTGCCACACGTTCACTCAGCAGCCGCTGTGCGCTGGTGAGTTCCGCAGGTCGTGGGGAGGCAACGCCTTCTCCGATGACAGCCGCTACACCTCGCCGACCGATGTCATCAAGTACGGAGCCGAGGGCGTCGATCGCCTGCTGCTGTGCAGCCAGATGGAGCATCGTCAACGGCCTGGCCGTCAGCGAAGTGGCCAACTCAGGCGTAGCGAGGACCATACGCGCCAGGTCAGGTCGCTGCGCCAACTGCCGGACGAGGCTCTCGGCCAACATCGGCTCGTCCCTGGGCGGCTGCCGCCACGTCTCATCCAGCATCCGCTGCACGCGTGGATCCGCAAACAGCCGTGCCACGTCTCCGGCGCCTGCGTCGTCAAGTTGCGGTACGAGTCGCCGGAGTGCCGGCGCGTCCACTCCGGCCGCCACCTCGGCCGGCGTCACGCCTGCGGCGAAGACCCGTTCCAGGTCGGGCTCCGCAGCCAGGATCGCGCCGACGGCAATTCGGTTTCCTGACCGTTCCGCCTGCGCGCGTTCCCGCGCCGTCCGTAGGTCCTCGGGCGGCGTGTCGCTGCGTCCGAGGGCCGGCGCCGCCTCGTCGGGCTCTCGCGGGAGCCCCGGTGACGTCGACCTGTCGGACGGAGCCGAGCCCGGTCCGTCCAGGAGATACATGCGGTTGAGGTGCAGTTCGCCGTATCCCTGGTCGGTGTCGGCGGGTGGGTACTGCGGTAGGTCTGGTCGTTGGCTGAATCGTCCTCGTCGTAGTCCGCCCAGTGGCATGGGTCTGCCGTCGGAGCCGAGTATCAGGACTTCGGTGTCGACGGCGTTGTCGGGGTGCGCGACGCCGTGGTGCCGGTAGAGGGGTGTGGTCGACACGGCGCCGGTCTGTGGGTCGAGGTAGAGGATGGTGCCGTTCTGGTTGAGGGCGACCCAGATGTGGGCGCCGCCCTGTTCCCAGTTGTTGATGACGAAGGCGAAGCTGCCGGGGCCGCCGAGGCGTAGTTGGGCGTGGAGGTTGCGGTATCCGGTGTCGATGGCGTGCTGTCGCTGGGTGCCCTGGATGTCCTGGGTGGGCTGGCAGAGGCGTTGGAAGCGGCCTCCGGTGATGTCCTCCACCCGTCCGATGCCGTCTCGTTCGCCGTTGATGGGGCGTGTGACGTCGCCTGCCACGTAGGCGTCGAAGGTGCGGGGGGCGGCGACCCGGGGGCGGCCGTGCATCCAGGTGTCGAACATCGACAGGGTGCAGTCGATGCAGTTGATGCCGCGGGTCGGGTCGGCCTGCGGTCCGCCGTCGTTGACCAGCCCGAACCAGCCGCCCTGCCGGGGGTCGGCATTGCGGCGGACGCTTCCGTCGGGTTCTCGGGGCACCTGCCGCTCGATGTCGGTCTGGTGCAGGGCCAGCGGCGGACGCAGACCGCCGGGCCGGCCGTAGTCGCGTGACCGGTCGATCGGCGGCGGGTAGTCGTCGCCCGTCAACGCCGAACGGTCGACGGTCTCCACGGCGCCGTACGCCAGGTCCCCGACGTCGTCGTTGATCCGGCGGAAGTCCGCACCATCGACGGCGACGACGCCTGGGGCGGCTGCTCCGGCGAGGACCGCTTCTGCCAGATCCCTCTGCTGGTGACACCAGCGCTCCCGGTCACGCGCCCCCAGAAAGTAGCGCTCGGCGGCAGCGCGATGCCCGGCCTGCGCCAGGCGACGGCCCTCGCTGACTAGCCACCGGGCTTCGTCGTAGCTCCGATCTGCGGCCTGACGCAGTCGCGCCGCGCTGTCCAGGCGGCGGTTCTCCTCATGAGTCCTGCGCTGGAACTCGAAGTGCCCCCGGTAGCGGCGCCGCTCGAACGCGTCCTGGTCCGCGGCCCATCTGGCGGCGTACCACTCCGGCGTGCGCGGACGCGGAGGTGGCTGCCCTGCGGCTCTTGACGGGTGTGGCACCGCCTCAGGCGTTCGGTCTGTCGGTGACGGGACCACGGGCGTCCCGGACCCCACGTCTGGGACGCGCGATGAGCCCACCTTCGGCCCTGCGGTTCTCGCCGTCGTCTCACCGGACGCTGCCGGCCCCGTGGCGGCGACCGGGGATGCCTGCGCCGGGATGCCGGCGAGCGGTGAGTTCGCTGCTGAGCCGTGGAGCGCTGGGCCCCCGGTCGTCGGCGGGTTGGTTGCCGCGACACCGGCGTTCTGCGCGGCCGGCCCGGAACCGGGCACCGATTCGTTGACGGGACCAGGGATTACCGACTGGGCATGAGTACTTGTCGAAGGTGCGGCAGACGCGACTGAGGAGAGCGTCGGGTTGAGCGGAGCCCTGGGCGCCTCGGCTTGGGACGCCGGGAGTACGGACCGATCCCCGGAATCGACGTCGGGTGGGGGCGGTGGAGCGGTCCGTACCTCCGCTGGCACACCCTCAACCGCTGGCCTGACCTCGTGGGCGGCGGAGACCGAGTCGGAAACCTGAGACGGCGTACTGGACGAGGCCACGCGCTGCTCGGGAATCCGGCAGTCGGACTCGGGTGCACGGGCATCCGGAGACGCTGGCGTCGCGGTCGCCGCACTCGCCTTGACTGGCGTGTCGACCCCGACGGCAGGCACTGATCGGGGCGTCTCCGCGTCCGGCGTCGAGAGCGCGTGGCGGGACGCCTCCACACCCGGCATCGAACCTGCATTGGAGGTCGAGGGCTGCGTGGGAGCCCCACTGTCCACCGAGATGGAAGGCATCCCGGCCAGGGCACTCATCTGGCCGTTCAGCCGTGCCTGCAAGGCCGCGTCGGCCTGCGCGGTGGCGGAACCACGGGCACCGGACGCCGCCGCGCGGGCCGCGTCCTCCACCGAGGTCAACCCCTGGCCGGTGGCCAGGCGCGCGGCCTGGTCGGCCATCACCTCGCCGGCCATCTCACGGCCGAAGTGCTCCCCGACTCGGGCACCCCGGCCGGTGGCGTGCCGCCCCAGACCCGCCAGCGGCGCCACCGCCCCGCCGGCCATACCGCCGAGCGCCGTGGTCCCCAACTCCGTCACGTCCAGCCCGTGCCGGCGGCCCGTCGAGTTCTGGTACGCCTGCGTGGCGAGGTTGATGCCGCCCTCCTCGGCCGCCTCCGACACACCACTCAGCGCCGCCCGACGGCTGAACCCCCGCATGCCGCCCTTGGTGACCTCCTTCGCCGCCCGCTCACCGGCCTCCTTGAGCCCCTGCTTGATCGACTTGCGGGCGAGCTGCGCCATCAGCCGCTTGAAGATCTGCTGCACGACCGTCCTGGTGGCCGCGATCGCTGCCCCGGCGGCGGGCGAGGCCGCACCGGCGGTGAGCACCGTCGCCACCGCCAGCGACAGCAACTCGACCACCAGGATGCCCAGCTCGATCCACACCTCGAGCTTCGCGCCCTCGATGTCGCAGCCGCACTCCTCCACCAACCGACCCAGCTCCGTGCTGACAGCCAGCAGCACCGGCAGCGGCGCCTCGTCGCCCTCCGCCACCCGACGCCAGGCGGCGTCGAAGGCCGCCGCGACCGCCCCGACGCCGCCGTACCCGCCTCGCACCTCACCAGCGGCGGCAACGGCGTCGGCACGCGGCCCCGCCAACGCGGCGGCCACCGCATACCACTGATCCGCCAGCTCCCAGACCGCCCGCTCGTTGCCCTCCGGCCACTCGACACCGATCACCCAGTCGAGGGCCTCGTAGACCCAGCCAGGCAACTGCCAGGGCGAGTAGTCCAGCGGGTGCGGGATGGGGCTCGGCAACACGCTCATCCGGGTCTCCTCAGCGGATCAGCGCTGCTGGTGCCGGTCGCCGACGCGGCCGAGCCGCCCCGCACTCGCCGCATCCGTCCGCAGGTTGGCGTCCACCGACCGGACCACATCGGCGCCGAGGCCCTCCAGGTGCCGACCCACGCCCTCCCACGCGCGCAGGACCAGCTCCTCGAAGCTGCGGTACTTCTGCTCGAACGCGGCCCCGATGTCGTCCTTGCCCCACGGCGAGCGGTCGCTCGCCGCCGCGATGGCGCCGCCCAGCTGGCGACGGCGTGCCGTGACGGCCTCGCCGGACAGCGCGAGGTCGACGCCCCCGCGTCGGGCGCGCTGCGGGTCGAGCCAGAGCTGACCGTCCATCACTCGCCCCGGCGCAGTACGGCGTCGGCCCGGCCCAGTAAGGAACCGAAGTCACCCGTACGCAGGAAGTCCGTCGCCCCGGAGCCGGCGGGCAGGTAGCCGGCCACGAGTTCCTGGGTGGCGGCGACCGCCGCAGCGCCGGCCTGGTGGACGGTGGCCGTGATCTTCCGGCTCAACGCCTTCGCGTCCCGGTCCTGAAAGACGGCGGGGTGCAGCTCGACCGAGATCAGCTCGCCACGGGCACCGGCGGTGGCGGTCACCTGACCGTCCTCGGAGCGCTCGGTCACCCGCAGCTCGGCGAGCCGGCCCTGCAGCTCGTCCAGACCGGACCTCAGTCGCTGGTAGTCCCCGTACACCTCGTCGAACCGCGCCCGCAGCGCGCGATTGGCGTCCCGGTCCACACTCTCGGCCAACGCCACCCTCCCCCCGGTTACCGTCGGTAGGGCGAACCATACCGGGCGCCACGAATCCGTGGGGTCCGGTACTTTCAAGCCGTGATCGATCGCCAGCAGGCCGAGCAACTCGCCGCCGTGTGGGCCCGCCGCGAGTCACAACGACTGGGACACGACTGCCACCCCCATGTCGACGAGTTCGAACTCGGCTACGTCATCACGTCCACCGTGCCCATCGAGGCGAGGACGATGCCCGGCGACCTGCCCACCACCGTCATCGACAAGGTCACCGGCGAGACGACCACCTGGCCGCGCGTGCCGACCGACGCGGTCGCGCAGATGTACCGCCGCAGCCGCCCGCAGGGCCCCGGCGTGCCCCGCACCGTCGATCCCGCCAGCCAACTGCTCCGCGAGATCCGCCGCCTACCGACCCCCAACACGGCGGCCCACCTCACGGTCGGGGGACGACTCTTCCGCGCCCAGGGCGCCAAGGGCGACGTCACCCTCAACCACCACCCACTCGTGCGCTCCTACCTGGACGAGCAACCCGCCGGCCACCTCGTACGCGGCGGCGACCGGCACGCCGAGCTGATCGTCGTCTCCGACGTCCTGCATCACTACGACCACCACCGCGCCACCGAGGGCATCGCGCCGCTCGGCATGGCCGACGCGGAGATGCTGCTGGGCGGTGCCCGCCTCGAGGTCTTCCGGGTACGTGAGGCGGGCGACGCTTATGGCGGCAGGGCGGAGAGAGCCTGCGATTCGTGCGTCAACTTCCTGGTCCACTTCAACGCGCTGTCCTGGGCAGACCTGGCCTTCACCTCCGAGTGGCACCCGCAGTCGCAGCACCCGCACCATCCGGGCCGCTTCCCGGCTGCCGTAGCCGACGCGCTCATGGAGGGAGGCTGGGAGGACAGCGAGTTCAACCCCGCCCTGGCCGCCGGGGCGATCCGGGAGACGTGCGAGGTCGCCGGCCAGCGACACCGCCACGAGCCCTTCCCTGCGGCCGAGCGGGCGCTGACCGCCTTCCCCGCGATCGTGAGCAGCCGCCGGGGCCCCGGCGAGCAGGTCTGGATCAGTCGGTTCACGACCAACCCGCTCCGGAGCGCACACTCGGCCGACACGCTCGCCGACGTCGCCGCCGTGCTCCGTACGCGGCTCTTTCCCGTCGGGTCCGAGCACGGTGACAGCATCCTCGCCGTCGACGAGCGGGGGCGGGTCTTCGCGTTGGATCAGGCCGGCGAGTGGTTCCTCGGCGAGGACATCGACGCCGCGCTGACCACCCTGCTGCTCGGCCGGGCGCCGGCCCGCGTACGCGACGACGGCACCTGGTGAGCGGGCGGCGCTACAGCGACAGGCCGGTCAGCACCATGACCCGGGGCTCCGTGTAGTCCTCCATGGCGCTGCGCACACCCTCCCGCCCGACGCCGCTGCCCTTCACCCCGCCGTACGGCATCTGGTCGGCCCGGTACGACGGCACGTCGCCGACGATCACCCCGCCCACCTCCAAGGCGCGGTGCGCCGCGAAGGCCGTGTCGAGGCGGTGGGTGAAGACCCCCGCCTGCAACCCGTACGCCGAGTCGTTGACGGCGGCGAACGCGGCCTGGTCGTGCGCGACGCGGGCGACCACCAGCACGGGCCCGAAGACCTCCTCGGCGCAGACCCTGGCGTCCGCCGGCACGCCGGAGAGCACGGTCGGCGGGTACGTCGCGCCGTCGCGCCGGCCGCCCAGCTCGATGGTGGCGCCGGCGGTGACGGCCTCGTCCACCCACGCCTCGACCCGGCGGGCGGCGTCGGCGGAGATCAGCGGCCCGACGTCGGTGAGGGGGTCGGACGGGTCGCCGACCCGCAGTTCCTGCACCGCCGCGACGAGGCGGGGCAGGAACGCGTCGTAGAGCCATTCGTGCGCGTAGACCCGCTGCACGGCGATGCACGACTGGCCGGCCTGGTAGTTGGAGAACGTCGCGATGCGGTGCGCGGCGAAGGTCAGGTCCTCGGCGGTGTTCCAGTCCTCGCAGATCACGGCGGCGGCGTTGCCGCCCAGCTCCAGGGTGACGTGCTTCTCGGGCACCGAGCGGCGGATCGCCGCGCCTACCGGCCCGGAGCCGGTGAACGAGACCACCGGCAGCCGGGGGTCGGCGACCAGCTCGGCGGCGCGCTCGTTCGGTAGTGGCAGGACCGAGAACGCCCCCTCCGGCAGGTCGGTCTCGGCGAGCAGCTCGCCCAGCAGCAGCGCCGACAGCGGGGTTGCGGGGGCGGGCTTGACGATGATCGGGGCGCCGACCGCGATGGCCGGGGCGACCTTGTGCGCGACGAGGTTCAGCGGGAAGTTGAACGGCGCGATGCCGAGCACCGGCCCCTTCGGCGCCCGCCGGACCAGGGCGATCCGCCCGGTGGCGGCGGGGTCGGTGTCGAGGCGTTGCAGCTCGCCCGAGAAGCGCCGGGCCTCCTCGGCGGCCCAGCGGAAGGTCGAGACGGCCCGCCCGACCTCGGCGCGGGCCCACTTCAGCGGCTTGCCGTTCTCGGCGGTGATGAGCCGCGCGAACTCCTCGGCCCGCTCGGCGAGCCGCCGGGACACGTGGTCCAGGGCCGCCGCGCGGGCGTGCGCGGGCAGTGCCGCGACCTCCGCGGCCACCCCGGCGGCTGCCGCGACGGCCGCTTCGACCTGGCCGGCGGTGGCGAGGGTGGTACGACCGACGGCGCGCCCGTCGTACGGGTGGTGGACAGTCAGCTCGCCCTCGCCGTGGGCGGGGCGGGAGGCGACATGAAAGGCGACCGGGTCCACACGCAGCAACGTAGCCCCTCCACCGGGAGCTGATCCGCACGAGCGGGCGACGGCCGGAACTTCGCGACGCGTCGATGCATTACCGCAGTTCGACCTCTAAACACAAGGTGCTCTCACGTCTCCACTTTTCGCCGTGGAGGCCCTACGCTCTTGCTCACTTTGATCAATTGCGATCGATGGCGGGACCCGCCGTCGTGTAACGAGAGGAACACCCGAGGGATGACACTCCCCTACCCCGCCGCGCGCCGCTGGCGCGTCGGCGTGTTGACCGCCGCCGTCGCCACCGCCGTGGCGTTCGGCGCCCCCGCGACGGCTGCCCCCGCCGAGGGACAGATCCTCATGGCGGGCGGCGCCACCGCCGTCGACGACTCGTACATCGTGGTCTTCAAGGACACCTCGGTGGGCCGGACCGACGTCACCAAGAAGGCGCGT
This sequence comes from Micromonospora sp. NPDC049060, assembly GCF_040649055.1. Taxonomy (NCBI): domain Bacteria; kingdom Bacillati; phylum Actinomycetota; class Actinomycetes; order Micromonosporales; family Micromonosporaceae; genus Micromonospora; species Micromonospora sp. NPDC049060. Next base: position 34,044 of record NZ_JBEZEV010000002.1, on the reverse strand, counting down.
GACCTCGCCGGCCGGCACCGGGGCGCGGTCAACCGGACGTACCAGAACGCGCTGCGCGGGTTCGAGGCCCGGATGTCCGAGGCGGAGGCCAAGCGGCTCGCCGCCGACCCCTCGGTGCGCTACGTCCAGCAGAACCACACCATGCGGATCAGCGGTACGCAGAGCCCCACCCCGTCCTGGGGCCTGGACCGGCTCGACCAGCGCGCACTGCCGCTGAACAACTCGTACACCTACCCGAACACCGGCTCGGGCGTGAAGGCGTACATCATCGACACCGGCATCCGGTTCGGCCACAGCGACTTCGGCGGTCGTGCCGTCACCGGCTTCGACTCCATCGATGGCGGCAGCGCGGACGACTGCAACGGGCACGGCACGCACGTGGCCGGCACGGTCGGCGGCACCGCCTACGGGGTGGCCAAGGGCGTCACGCTGGTCGGTGTCCGGGTGCTCGACTGCGAGGGCAGCGGCACCGACGCCGGCGTCATCCAGGGCGTCGACTGGGTGACCGGCGACCACGCCGCCGGCCAGCTCGCGGTGGCGAACATGAGCCTCGGCGGCGGCTTCAGCCAGGCCCTCAACGACGCGGTGGCCCGCTCCATCGCCGACGGCGTCACCTACGGCCTGGCGGCCGGCAACGACTACGGCGCGAACGCCTGCAACAGCTCGCCGGCCAGCCTCCTCGCCGGCATCACCGTCGGCTCGACCACCAACACCGACGCCCGCTCGTCGTTCTCCAACATCGGCACCTGCCTGGACATCTTCGCGCCCGGCAGCTCGATCACCTCGGCCTGGCACACCAGCAACACGGCCACGAACAGCATCAGCGGCACCTCGATGGCGACCCCGCACGTGGTCGGCGCCGCCGCGCTCGTGCTCGCCGCCAACCCGACGTTCACCCCGCAGCAGGTACGCGACAAGCTCGTCGCCGACGCCACCAGCAACGCGGTGACCAGCCCCGGCACCGGCTCGCCCAACAAGCTGCTGTACGTCGGCGACGGCGGCACCACGCCCCCGCCGCCCCCGCCGCCCACCGGCTGCACCCAGACCAACGGCACCGACGTGACGATCAGCGACAACGCCACGGTGGAGAGCACCATCACCATCGCGGGCTGCACCGGCACCGCAGGCTCCGCCAGCACCGTCGCCGTGCAGATCGTGCACACCTACATCGGTGACCTCGCCGTCAGCCTCGTCGCCCCCGACGGCAGCGCCTACACCCTGCACAACCGCACCGGCGGATCCGCCGACAACATCAACCAGACCTACACGGTCAACCTCTCCTCCGAGGTCGCCAACGGCACCTGGAAGCTGCGGGTCCAGGACGCCGCCAGCGGCGACACCGGCTACGTGAACAGCTGGACGCTCAACCTGGGCGGCTCCGGCACGACGAACTGCACCGGCACCAACGCCAACAACGTCACCGTCAACGACAACGCGACGGTCACCAGCAGCATCGCGATCGCCGGCTGCACCGGTACCGCCTCGTCGACCAGCAAGGTCGCCGTGCAGATCGTGCACACCTACGTCGGTGACCTCGTCGTCAGCCTGGTCGCCCCCGACGGCAGCGCCTACACCCTGCACAACCGCACCGGCGGCTCCGCCGACAACATCAACCAGACCTACACGGTCAACCTCTCCACGGAGACCCGTAACGGCACCTGGAACCTGCGCGTCCAGGACGCCGCCTCCGGCGACACCGGCTACATCGACGGCTGGACCCTGACCCTCTAGGGACCGTCAGCTCCAGGCACGGCCGCACCGAAGGGCCCCTCGCCACCGTTCACGGGCGGCGAGGGGCTCTCCGCGTTCGTAGGGTGCCGGGGAGCACCAGGAGCAGCGCGAGCAGGAACATGGCGGTGCCGATGACGTTGACCTGCGGCGGGATGCCCCGCTGGGCGGCGCCCCAGACGTACATGGGGAACGTGACGGTGGTGCCGGCGTTGAAGTTCGTGACGATGAAGTCGTCGAAGGAGAGCGAGAACGCGAGCAGCGCGGCGGCCACGATGCCGGGCAGCGCCAGCGGCAGGGTGACCCGCCGGAAGGTCTGCCACTCGCTCGCGTAGAGGTCCATCGCGGCCTCCTCCAGCCGGGGGTCCATTCCGGCCAGCCGCGCCCTGACGGTGACCACCACGAACGACAGGCAGAACATGACGTGCGCGACGACGACGGTCCAGAAGCCCTGCGGCACCCCGGCGGAGACGAAGAGGGCCAGCAGCGAGGTGCCCATCACCAGTTCGGGGGTGGCCATCGGCAGGAAGATCAGCACGTCGATCGCGGAACGGCCACGGAAGCGGTGCCGCGCCAGCGCGAACGCCATCAGGGTGCCGAGCACCGTGGCGACCACGGTCGCGATGAAGCCGATCTGGACGCTGCGCACCACCGCGTCGCACATGTCGGAGGTGGCGCACGGGTTGCGCCAGTTGTCGAGGGTGAACTCGTCGAAGTCGTACGACAGGCGGCTGGAGGGGCGGTTGAAGGAGAGCGCGGCGACCACGGCGATCGGCAGGAGCAGGTAGCCGAGCACCAGCAGCGCCACGCCCGCCACCCAACGATCGGCCAGCCAGCGGGAGATCCGCGCACTCACAGTGCCAACCTCTCGTTCGCGACTGCGGGGCTCCGCTGCGCTGCACTCCTCGCACTCACAGGACCGTCTCCGGACCCGTCCGGCGCAGGTAGCCGAAGACCACCGCGAGGATCGCCGCCATCAGGAGGAACGACAGCGCCGCGCCCTGCGGGTAGTCCAGCCGGACCAGGAACGCCGAGTCGATGACGTTGCCGATCATGTACTCGTTGGGGGTGCCGAGCAGTTCGGCGTTGATGTAGTCGCCGCTGGCCGGGATGAAGAACAGCAGCGTGCCGGCGACCAGGCCGGGCATGGACAGCGGCAGGGTGACCCGGTGGAAGGTCCGCAGCGGGCCGGCGTAGAGGTCGCCGGCCGCCTCCAGCAGCCGGGGGTCCAGCCGCTCCAGGCTCGCGTAGAGGGGCAGCACCAGGAAGGGCAGGAAGTTGTACGTCAGGCCGAGCACCACCGCGACGGGGGTGGCCAGCAGCCGGCCGTCGGGGGCGAGCAGGTGCACGTCGCGCAGCAGCCCGACGAGCCAGCCGTTGTCCGACAGGATGGTCTTCCACGCCAGCGTGCGCACCAGGAAGCTGGTGAACATCGGCGCGACCACGCAGACCAGCAGCAGGTTCCTCCACCGACCGGCCTTGCGCGCGATGGCGTACGCGAGGGGGTAGCCGGCCAGCAGCGCCAGCACCAGCGCGGCGCCCGCGTAGCCGAAGGACCGCCCGAACTGCGGCCAGTACGCGGCGAGCGCGTCCGGGTAGTTGCCGAAGGCCCACGTCATGGCGTACCCGGTGGCGAGCGAGCCGGCGGGGTCGTAGAGGCTGGCGGCGGCGAGTTGGAGCAGCGGCACCGCGAAGAAGACGAGCAGCCACGCCGCCGCGGGCAGCAGCAGCAGGTAGGGCAGGAGCGGGTGCCGCCCGGGCGGGCGGGGTGGCCCGGGAGCCGCCGGCTGGGCGGCACCGGCGGGCAGGCGCGCGGGAGCGCTCACGAGGGTGCGCCGACCGGCTCGTCCCGCGCCGGAGCGCTCCGGTCCTGCCCACCGGCTTCCCGGGGCAGCAGGAAGGCGTGCCGTGGCTCCCAGTACGCCGCCGCCTCCGCGCCCACCGGCAGCGGACGGGCCGTGCCGCTGTTGGCCACGAACGCGGTCAGCTCGCCGCCCCAGCCGGTGCGCAGCAGGTACTGGGTGCTCACCCCCACGTAGGAGGCGTCGGTGACGATCCCGGTGACGTGCTGGCATCCGGCGGGGACCTGGTCGACGGAGTCGACCAGGTGCAGCTTTTCCGGGCGTACGCCCAGGTGGACCGGCCCCCGGTCGACCCGCGCACGGCCGGCGGGCACCGAGAAGCGACGGCCGTGCGCCGACACCGCCACCTCGTCCCCGGCCGCGCCGGCCGCCTCGCCGGCGAGCAGGTTGGACTGGCCGAGGAAGTTCGCCACGAACGCCGTGGCCGGGTACTCGTAGAGGTCGGCGGGGGCGCCGAGCTGCTCGATCCGCCCGGCGTTCAGCACCGCGACGGTGTCGGCCATCGTCATGGCCTCCTCCTGGTCGTGGGTGACGTGCACGAACGTGATGCCGACCTCGGTCTGGATCCGCTTGAGTTCGAGCTGCATCCGCCGGCGCAGCTTCAGGTCGAGGGCGCCGAGCGGCTCGTCCAGCAGCAGCACCTGCGGGCGGTTGACGAGGGCGCGGGCCAGCGCGACCCGCTGCTGCTGCCCGCCGGAGAGCTCGGCGGGCCGGCGGTGGCCGTGGTCGTCGAGCTGCACCAGCGCGAGCATGCCCATGACCTCGTCGTCGACGGAGCGGATGCCCCGCCGGCGCAGGCCGAACGCCACGTTCTCGAAGACGTCCAGGTGCGGGAAGAGCGCGTAGCTCTGGAAGACGGTGTTCACCGGCCGCTTGTACGGGCGCAGCCGGGTGACGTCCCGTTCGCCCAGCAGCACCTGCCCGCCGGTTGGCTCCTCCAGGCCGGCGATCATCCGCAGCGTGGTGGTCTTGCCGCAGCCGGACGGGCCGAGCAGTGCGAAGAACGAGCCCTGCGGGACGGTCAGGCTGAGGTCGTCCACCGCGGTGACGCCGCCGAACCGCTTGGTGAGGTGCGCCAGCCGCAGGTCGCCGGCCGGGGTCCCGCGTCCCGCAGTCGTCGCACCCATCCCGCTCACGCCCCGATGACCCGCTGGAACTTGCTCTCGTACTCGCGTTCCTGCTTCTCGTCCAGCGCCATGAAGACCGCCGTCCTGGCGAACATGGCGTCATCGGGGAAGATGAGCGGGTTGGCGGCCAGCTCTGGGTCGATCTTCTCCATCTCGGCCTGCGCGCCCTGGACGGGGCAGATGTAGTTGACGTACGCCGCGAGCCGGGCGGCCACCGCCGGTTGGTAGTAGTAGTCGATAAGTTGCTCGGCGTTGCCCTTGTGGGTGGCCCTGTTCGGCACCAGCATGTTGTCCGAAAAGAGCATCGCCCCGGACTCGGGCACCACAAATTTGATCTTGTCATCCTCCAAGCCGAGCTGGATGACGTCGCCGGACCAGCCGATGCAGGCGGCGATGTCGCCCTTGGCGAGTGCCGGTGCGTAGTCGTTGCCGGTGAACCGGCGGATCTGGCCCGAGTCCACGGCCTTCTTCAGCTTGGCGAGCGCTTCGTCGAACTGGGCGTCGCTGAAGTACGCCGGATCGTGGCCGTTCGACTGGAGCAGCAGGCCCATGGTGTCGTTCATCTCGGCCAGCGCGGTCACCCTGCCCCGGAGGTCGGGGCGGGTGAGCAGCTCGTCGACCGTACGGATCTCCTTGGCGACCCGGCCGTTGTAGGCGAGGCCGGCCAGGCCGGACTGCCACGGGACGGCGACGTGGTCCGCGGGGTCGAAGGGCCGGTTGCGCAGCGAGGGCAGCAGGTTGGCCTGGACGTTGGGCAGCTTCGACTTGTCCAGCTTCTGGACCCAGCCGAGCCGGACCATCCGCGCCGCGAGCCAGTCGCTGAGGACCATGATGTCCCGCCCGGTGGGCTGGCACCCCGCGAGCTGGTGCTGCACCTTGCCGAAGAACTCCCTGTTGTCGTTGATGTCCTCGGTGTAGGTGACCCGGATGCCGCTCTTCTTGACGAACGCGTCCAGGGTGGGCCGCTTGGCGGTGTCGGCGTCGTCCACGTCCATGTACTGCGGCCAGTTGGAGAACGTGAGCGTCTTCTCGGTGCCGGACAGGTCCTCGCTGACGCAGCCGGCCTCCGTCTGGGTGGCGGCCGTGGTGCCGCAGCCGGCCAGGGAGCCGCCCGCCGCCAGCAGTGCCGCCGAGCCGAGGGCGCCGGTCAGCAGCCCACGCCGGGTGAGGGGCCGGAGGGGAGTTCGCATGTGACGACTCCTCTGGGTCATCGTCGGCGGGCAGGTGGGAGTGGCGCGCCGACGGAACGTCAGGTGCGGTGAACGACAGATATTGGCATGGGCCGACGGCGACGACGGACGGCGGGTGTCAGCGTGCGCGAAGGGCGATGACGCGACCACATCCCGCTCGACCGCGGCAGCGGTGCGGACCGTCGCGGCAGCGGTGCGGACCGTCGCGGTGGCGGCCCTGTCCCGCCGGTGCGGCGTCCGTCCGCCGCACGCTGCGCCGGCAGGCGTACGCCTGGGGCACCGCCCCGATCAGCCGGCGCGCCCGCGCCGGCCGGCCGACCCGACGAACGCCCGCCAGGCGTCCGGCGCGAAGGCGAGCACGCCCCCGGCGCGGTCCTTGCTGTCCCGCACGAGCACCCGACCGGGCAGGTTGTCGGCCACCTCGACGCAGTCGCCACCGTTGTTGCTGCTGCGGGTCGCGGTGCGCCAGCGGGCGTCGGTCATGTCCATGTCGTCGCCACTTCCCCGATCAGCTCGATCGACTGCCGTCGCGGCAGCGCCTCGCCCGCGACGCTCTCCCATCTCGCGCCCAGGCTAGCAACGTCGGCACTCTCGGTCACCACCTGACCGCGAAGCTGGTTGTCCACATAGGCCGTCTCGGCACCGTCGGGGAGGCGGATCAGCACGAACGGCCCGGCGAGACCGGTGTGCCACGGCGTCCCGGCGGGGATACCCCTCGGTCTGGAGCAGGCCCGGCACCAGCGATGGCTGGTAGGACCTGATCGAGACGGCGTCCTGCTCCAGCTCGGCCCACGGACGGAACCATGGCAGGTCGCGGCGGCGGAACGGCTCGGGCCACAGCTCGGCGGCGTCGCGCCCGAGGACCTCGGCGACGGCGATCCGGGTCCTGGGGTGCGGGATCCGCCCCGAGGCGAGCCACCGCCCCGCCGTCTTCGGGTCGACGCCCACCTTCTCCGCCAGCGACTCGGCGGTCTCGCCCTTCTCGGCCATCGCCACCCGAAGTACCTCGTTCACCGTCCGACCTCCCGCGCCCGCGATCACACTGGGGCGCACGGTAGCCACGCTGCGTGCCCTTGTCGTGGCGCTGCCGGCGTGTCGCGGCGGGATCTGTTTCGCGCATCCGAGGTGGCCGACGACCGCCCGGAAAAGGCCCTGGACATGCCCCGCCGCAGCGTCGGGCCAGGCACCAGACCGAGCGGGATCGCACCTCGGATGGGCCGCGTGCCGGCCGCGCCCGACCACCTCGCCTGCGCTGTCGAACTGATGTCGCGAACGACTCAGCCCTCAGCGGAGCGCCGCGATGTCGTAGACGATTCAGCTCGACAGTGCCCGGCGTGCCCCTCGGGCCCCGGGCAAACCGCTAGGTCCACGGAGTTCCCTCCCCGGCGCCCACGGCTTCCGCCGCGATCTCCGGCTGCGGCCGGACGCATCGAGGCGGAGGAGGTGGGTGCCGAGCGGCGGGTCAGTGGTTCGGGGGGATGACGCGGAGGTGGCCCCGGCGGCCCGTCTGGGGGGTCGAGTTGACCGTCTGGTCGTCCTCGGGCGGGCGCGGAGCCACCGGGCGGGCGGCCTCGCGGACGGCCTCGGCGAGGGCGACCAGATCGTCGGTGGTGGGCGGCGGGGGCTCGAACTCACCCTCGTGCCGGACCACGTCCCAGCCGCGCGGCGCCGTCAGGCTCCGGGCGTGCGGTTCACAGAGGTCGTACGTGTGCGGCTCGGCGAACGCCGCCAGGGGGCCGACCACCGCTGTCGACTCGTTGTAGACATAGGTCAGCGTGGCGACCGCTTGCCGGGGGCAGCCGTTACGGGAGCAGCGCCGTGGTGACCTCACGGCGGCAGGGTATCTCCATTACCGGGTCCGGCGCACTGCTTCGCGTTGCGACACGCCCGTCACGGTGATCACAATTCGGCCGGTTGCGCCCCGGCCGGCCGCCGGGCGGGCGGGCGCCACCCGGTGGATGTCGACCGCGCCGCGCCGCGCCAGCGGCGCTGCCGCAGGCCAGGTCGGTGCGGGCGCTAACCTTTCCTCATGACGAGCCCGGAACACCGCCGCCCCGGCCCCGGCCGGCGCGCCCACCGCGACCGGCACGGGCGCGGCCTGCGCGGGCGGCTGGTGCCGGCGACGGTGCCGTTGGCGCGTACGAAGGCGGAGATCTTCGACGACCTGGTGCTGGACACGGTCGAGACCCTCGAACGGCGGTTCGCCAAGGAACTGGCCGGGGTCGAGTTCGCTGTGGAGGACGTTCCGCCGGACCTCAACGTCTACGACTCCGATGTGCTGGAGGACGGCGAGGTGCCGCTCGCCCGGCTGCTGCCGGGTCGCCCCGGCCGGCAGGAGGTGCCCCCGCGGATCGTGCTCTACCGCCGGCCGCTGGAGTTCCGTGCAATGGATCGCGAGGACCTCGCGGATCTCGTGCACGACGTGATCATCGAACAGGTGGCCAATCTGCTCGGGGTGGACCCCGACGAGTTGGCCTGAGCCGGGCGGCCCCCACCGCCCCGGCCCGGCAACGCTCAGGCGACCCGCCGCTTGAGCTTGCGCCGCTCCCGCTCGGAGAGCCCGCCCCAGATCCCGAACCGCTCGTCGTGGCCGAGAGCGTATTCGAGGCACTCCGTCTTCACCTCGCAGCGCGAGCAGATCCGCTTCGCCTCGCGGGTCGAGCCGCCCTTCTCGGGAAAGAACGCCTCCGGATCGGTCTGGGAGCAAAGCGCCCGCTCCTGCCACTCCGGCGCGTTTCCGAGCAGGTCGGCCACCTCAAGCTGGCCGTCCATCAGATGCCTCCTTGTCGCGCACCGGCGTCATCGCCGCTGCAACCCCCCACGCGGAAGGCGTGCTTGTCCGTACGGTCCCGATTTGTTGCGTTCCGTGCGAACAACCCCATTCAAATTACACGCGTGTAATGCGTGCGCCGTCAAGCCGAACTTGATAATGGAGTCGTCCTCCCGACAACACTCCGGACGGCCACCCGGCCACCCGGCCTCGCAACCTGCCCTATCGATTCAGACCCCGGCCGAGTAACGCCCTCTCCGGCGAGTTGCCCGAGTTTTCTCCCGTGGCGCCTCCCCGCCGACCCGACTGGGAAGGCCGATGAGGACCCTCGGAAGTGACCAACCACGATTCGTTGATCTTGGTGGGGCACAGGTTAACCCGAGTTGGCCCGGACCGCCCGTCGAGCCGGGAACGTCGACGGCGCTGAGCCCACGATGTGGACGCGGCGCGGCGGGGCGACCGCGTACCGCGGATCGCGGCGGGCCGCCGACACGCTGCTGTGCCGGACGGATCCGGCCGTCCCTCCACTTGCGACAGAAATCCCACCCACCGATGGCCGTTCGTCCCACCAGGCGGTACAGGCGAGGCGGACGAGTCAGGCCGGCGGCGTGCCGCACGACGTCCGCTATGGACGAGGGCTGCCGTACGCCGTCGTGCGCCTGCGGGCCGGCCGTCCGGCGGCCGTCGCGATGGCGATCAACTGCTCCTCGGTACGGGCCGAGCCGTTGCCGGAGCCGGCCATCCGGGAGATCGTCTCCTCCATCAGCGTGCCGCCCAGGTCGTTGCAGCCGCCCCGCAGCATCGCCGCCGTGCCCTCGTCGCCGAGCTTCACCCACGAGCACTGGATGTTGTCGATCCGGCCGTGCAGCAGCAGCCGGGCCATCGCGTGCACGACCCGGTTCTCCCGCCACGTCGGCCCCGGGCGGGCGATGCCGGCCAGGTAGATCGGCGCGTTCGTGTGCACGAACGGCAGCGCCACGAACTCGGTGAACCCGCCCGTACGGTCCTGCAGCCCGGCCAGCACCCGGAAGTGCGCGAGCCACTGTCCGGGGTGGTCCACGTGGCCGTACATCATGGTGGAGCTGGACCGGATGCCGAGCTCGTGGGCCGTGCCGACCACGTCGACCCAGGCGGCGGCCGGCAGTTTGCCCTTGGTGAGCACCCAGCGCACGTCGTCGTCGAGGATCTCGGCGGCGGTGCCCGGGATGGTGTCCAGCCCGGCCTCACGCAGCCCGGTCAGCCACTCCCGCACCGACACGCCGGCCTTTGCGGCGGCGGTGACGATCTCCATCGGCGAGAATGCGTGCACGTGCATCCCCGGCACCCGCGCCTTGATCGCCCGGACCAGGTCGGCGTAGACGGTCACCGGCAGCTTCGGGTCGATCCCGCCCTGGAGGCAGACCTCGCTGGCGCCGGCCGCCCACGCCTCCTCGGCCCGGTCGGCGACCTGGTCGACGGAGAGGCGGTACGCGTCGGCGTCGCGCTCCCGCTGGGCGAAGGCGCAGAAGCGGCAGCCGACGTAGCAGACGTTGCTGAAGTTGATGTTGCGGTTGACCACGTACGTCACGTCGTCGCCGACCGCCGCCCGGCGGACGTCGTCGGCGAGCCGGCACAGCTCGTCGAGCGCCGGCCCGTCGGCGGCGAACAGCGCCAGCGCGGCGTCGGCGTGCCGGGGCTCCAGCAGCGCCGCCGGGTCGTCGGCCGCCAGCCGCAGCCCCGCCCGCAGGTCGCCGTCGGTCCCGCCCCCGACCCCGGCGGTGACCTTGCCGGCCACCTCCGACCAGTCGCCGTAGACGTGGTCGAAGTCGCCGCGCCGGTCGCCGGTGCGCCCGGTGGTGTCGATGGTGGCGTGCAGGTCGGTCCGGCCGCCGTACGTCTCGTCGGGCTCCTGCCAGGGCCGGCCCACCGGTCGGGCCTCCTCCACGGCCAGCCCCGTCGCCGGGTCGGCCAGCGCGCCGACGTGCGGCAGCAGGCGCGGATCCAGCCACGGGTCGCCGGCCCGCACGTACTCGGGGTAGATCGTCAGCCGCTCGCGCAGGGTGAAGCCGGACTTCTCCGTGTGCCGGGCCAGCTCGTCGATCTGCGGCCAGGGACGCTCCGGGTTCACGTGGTCCGGCGTCAGCGGCGAGACCCCGCCCCAGTCGTCGATGCCGGCGCGCAGCAGCAGGTCGTACTCGCCCGCGATGAGGTTCGGCGGGGCCTGGATCCGGGCCTTCGGCCCGAGCAGCACCCGGGCCACCGCCACCGTGGCGGCCAGGTCGTGCAGCTCCGCGTCGGGCATCCCGCGCATCGCCGTGTCCGGCTTCGCGCGGAAGTTCTGCACGATCACCTCCTGGAGGTGGCCGTACTCGCGGTGCGCCCGGCGGATCGCGAAGATCGCGTCGACCCGCTCGGCGGGCGTCTCGCCGATGCCGATCAGGATGCCGGTGGTGAACGGCACGCCGACCCGGCCCGCGTCGTCGAGCACCCGCAGCCGTACCGCCGGCTCCTTGTCCGGGGAGCCGAAGTGCGGGCCGCCCGGCTCCGACCACAGCCGCGTCGCCGTGGTCTCCAGCATCATCCCCATGCTGGGCGCGACGGGCTTGAGCCGCTGCAACTCCGACCAGGAGAGCACGCCCGGGTTCAGGTGCGGCAGCAGCCCGGTCTCCTCCAGCACCGCCACCGCGCAGGCGCGCAGGTAGTCGAGGGTCGAGTCGTAGCCGCGCTCGTCCAGCCACTGCCGGGCCGCCGGCCAGCGCTCCTCCGGCCGGTCGCCGAGCGTGAACAGGGCCTCCTTGCAGCCCTGCGCCGCGCCCGCCCGCGCGATGGCGAGGACCTCGTCCCGGTCGAGGAAGGCCGCCGGCAGCCGGTGCGGCACGGTCGCGAAGGTGCAGTAGTGGCACCGGTCCCGGCACAGCCGGGTGAGAGGAATGAAGACCTTCTTCGAGTACGTGACCACGCCCGGCCGCCCGGCCTCGCGCAGCCCGGCGTCGCGCACGGCGCCCGCCACGTCGAGCAGTTCGTCCAGCGCCCCGCCCCGGGCGGCCAGCAGCGCGGCGGCCTCGTCGACGTCGAGCGCCCGCCCACTCGCGGCCCGGTGCAGTGCCCGCCGCACGCTCGCATCGGTCGGGCCGGGCACGGTGCGATCAACCATCCGCCCAGCCTAGGCGCTCATCCGCCCCGTCCCACCTCACCCACCCGGCCCACACGGTGACCCAGCGCACTCCTACCCACGCCCAGTTGGGGTGGGAGGGGGCAGTCGGGGTGGGACGGCGAGCGCCCCGCACGGGGAGCCGTGCGGGGCGTCGGGGCTCTCGGGTGGGGCGGGGTCGCGGTCAGCGCGGGGCGTCGGGGCTCTCGCCGGGGTTGATGTGCTGGGTCCGGTCGGTCTCGTCGGCGGCGGGACGCGGAATCGCCTGGGTGGGCTCCGCCGGCTCGACGGGCTGGCGCGGGATCGCCTGCGTGGGGTCGGCCGAGGGCGGCTGGCCGAACGGCGGGGCGCTCTGCGGCTGGCCGAACGGGGGCGCGGACTGCGGGGCCGGGGGCGCCGACTGCGGGGCCGGGGCGAACGGCGAGCCCGGCTGCGGGCCGCCGGCGTACGGCGCGGGCTGCTGACCGTACGGGGCGCCGTAGGGGCCCGGCGCCTGCCAGCCGCCCTGCTGCCCGGGAACCTGCTGACCGGGAACCTGCTGACCGGGAACCTGCTGACCCGGGGCCTGCTGGCCCGGGGCGGGGTAGCCGCCCTGCTGCTGGGGCCAGCCGGGCTGCGGCTGGCCGTACACGCCGGGCTGCGGCTTCGGCTTCGGCACGTAGTAGAGGGTGCGCCAGACCTTGAACACGACGTACGCGGCGACGGCGAACAGCGCCAGCCAGGCCACGCGGCTCAGCAGGCCCAGGAAGGCGTCGAGGATCTCGCCCTCGGCCAGCCGGTCGACCGTCCAGAAGAGGAAGGTCAGCCCGCCGAACAGCGCGCTGACGGCGTACTCGCCCAGGGCGACCTGGGTGATCAGCTTCGCCTTCGGCACCGGGGGCTTCACGTGCGTGGCGAGCAGCACGGCCAGCAGCGGCAGGAACACCGACTCCACGCCGACGAAGGCGAAGAAGGCGCTGCCCGCCCGCCCGCCGATCGTGCTGTACTCGGTGGGCGTCACCAGCCGGATCAGGCCGACGAAGAGGAACACGGCGTTCGCGCCGAGGAGCACGAACGCGGCGAGTTCACGCAGCGGCTTGGTCAGTTGGCTGGCCTGCGTCGCGTCGGTGGACGCGGGCTCGGCGGGGCTGGTCACGGGATCCCCCTCGGGGCGAATGCGGACAGTTGCCGACGTGAGCCTAGTCTCCCGGCCCACGCGCGGACCGGAGGCGGCCCGTACGCGAGGATGGGCGCATGCGCATCGTGGTTCTGACGGGCGGCATCGGAGGTGCTCGCTTCCTGGTCGGCGTGCGGGCGTACGCCCGCGAGGTCGGTGCCGAGGTGACCGCCGTGGTCAACGTCGGCGACGATCTGCTCCTGCACGGGCTCAAGGTCTGCCCCGACCTGGACAGCGTGATGTACACGCTGGGTGGCGGCGCGGATCCGGAGCGGGGCTGGGGGCGCGTCGGCGAGAGCTGGACGGTCAAGCAGGAACTGGCCGCGTACGGCGCCGAGCCGAGCTGGTTCGGGCTCGGCGACAAGGACATCGCCACCCACCTGGTGCGGACCACGATGGTCAACGCCGGCTACCCGCTGCACGCCGTCACCGAGGCGCTCGCCGCCCGCTGGCAGCCCGGCGTACGCATGCTGCCGGCGACCGACGACCGGCTGGAGACGCACGTGGTGGTGGATCTCGACGGCGGCCAGCGGGCGATCCACTTCCAGGAGTGGTGGGTACGCCACCGCGGCGACGTCCCCACCCACCGGTTCGTCTTCGTCGGCGCGGAGGCCGCCCGGCCGGCGCCCGGCGTGCTGGAGGCCGTCGCCGGGGCCGACGTGGTGCTGATCGCGCCGAGCAACCCGGTCGTGAGCGTCGCCCCGATCCTGGCCGTGCCCGGGCTGCGCGAGGCGGTCTCCGACGGCCCCGTGCCGGTGGTCGGCGTGTCGCCGATCATCGGCGGCGCGCCGGTGCGCGGCATGGCCGACCGCTGCCTGGCGGTGCTCGGGGTGGAGTGCAGCGCGGCCGGCGTGGGCCGGCTCTACGGCGGCCGGTCGGCCGGCGGGCTGCTCGACGGCTGGCTGGTCGCCGAGGAGGACGCCGGCACGGTGGTGCCGGAGGTGACGGTCCGCGCGGCACCGCTGCGGATGACCGACGAGGCGGCGACGGCGGCCATGGTCCGCGCCGCGCTGGAGCTGACGTGAGGCTTGAGATCCTGCCGGTGCCGGGCATCGGCCACGTGTCCGAGGGCGACGACCTGGCGGCCCTGATCGCCACCGCCGCGCCCTGGTTGCGCGACGGCGACGTGCTGGTGGTGACCAGCAAGATCGTCTCGAAGGCGGAGGGGCGCCTCGTCGACGTCCCGGCGGACGGGCCCGAGCGGCTCGCCGCGCGGGACGAGGTGCTGGCCGCCGAGACGGCGCGGGTGGTGGCCACCCGGGGCGCGACCCGGATCGTGCAGACCCACCACGGCTTCGTGATGGCGTCGGCCGGCATCGACGCCTCGAACGTCGACAAGACCCGGCTGGTGCTGCTCCCCGAGGACCCGGACGCCTCCGCCCGGGCGCTGCGCGCCGCCCTGCACGAGCGCCACGGCGTGGACGTCGCGGTGATCGTCAGCGACACGATGGGCCGGCCCTGGCGCAACGGGCTCACCGACGTGGCGCTCGGCGTCGCCGGGATGGACGCGATCCGCGACCACCGGGGCGAGGTCGACCCGTACGGCAACGAGCTCCAGCTCACCCAGATGGCGGTGGTGGACGAGCTGGCCGGCGCGGGCGAGCTGATCAAGGGCAAGTGTGACCAGATGCCCGTCGCGGTGGTGCGCGGCTACCTCACCGCGCCCCGGCCCGACGACGGCGTCGGCGCGTCGGCGCTGGTCCGGGACGCGTCGATGGACCTCTTCTCGCTGGGCACCGCCGAGGCGAGGGCCGCCGGGCTGGCCGCCGCCGCCACCCTGCCGGACGGCCCCAACCCGAGCCCGCCCGACCCGGAGGCCGTACGCCGGGCGATCGGCACGGTCGCGGGCGTGGTCGCGCCCGGGACGGTCTTCAGCCTGGTCTCCGACGAGGAGGCCCGCGCCGGGCTGACCTCCCGGGTGCCCGGCTGGCCGGCGGAGGCGACGACGCTGGTGCTCGGTTCCCCGGCCACCCCGGCCGGCCCGGTCGACCTGGTCCGCTTCGGCGCCGACCTGCAACGCCTCCGCGCCGCCCTGGCGGCCGAGGGTGTCGCCTCCCTGCTGCTCCCCCCGCCCCCGGGCACCACCGCCAGCGCCGCGCTCGCCCTCTGAGGGCACCCCGGCGGACAGGAAGCCGTCCCTCGACCGGGACCCGGCTGACGGCACCGGGCGCGCTCAGGAGTTGAGCATCGCCCGCCCCAACGGGGTCAGGGTGTGCAGGACGGTGTTGCGGTCGCGCTGGCTGACCAGCAGGCCGGCGTTGCGCAGCACGGTGGTGTGCTGGCTCGCGGCGGCGGCCGAGATGTTGAGCCGGCGGGCCACCTCGCCGGTGGTGCAGCCGTCGTCGCTGGCCGCCAGCACTGCGGCCCGGGTCCGGCCGAGCAGCGCCGCCAACGCCTCCCGCCCCGGATCCGACGCACCGGGGCCGCCGCCCTCGCCGGAGGCCGTCAGCAGGCCGCCGAGCCGGTCCACCGGATAGACGAGGACCGGGCGCAGCGCCGGATCGAGGAGGGCGACCGGCGTGGCCGCGCAGAAGAACGACGGCACCAGCAGCAGGCCGCGCCCGCCCAGGTGCAGCTCCCGGCTGTGCGGGTAGTCGCGGATCTCCAGCACGCCGTCCTCCCAGCGCATGGCGGGCCGCATGCTGGCCAGCAGCCCCTCCACCCCGCCGTCGAGCAGGGCGCGGGCCCGCCGGGCCCGGTCGGCCTCCACCGCGGCCTGGATCCGGGTCCAGTACGGGTCGATCGCCAGGCCCCGGTAGCGCTCCATGGCGCCGGTCAGACCGCGCAGGATGTCCGGCTCCCCCCGGGCCAGCGCCCCGGCGCCGACGGGCAGGGCACTGTTGGCGGCGAGCAGCGCCAGGTCGCGTTGCAGCAGGGCCGTGGGGGTGCTGCGGACCGCCTCCATGCCGGCGTCGAACCCCGACACGCTCTCGTACGGGGTGAGGAAGTCGGGGAAGTAGCCGCGGGGCGGGTTGAGCGTCAGCAGGAGGCGCAGCCCCGCCGAGTCACTGACCTCGCGCAGCCCCTGCGTGACGCTACGCCGCCAGCCCGCCAGCAGCGGATCCCGGCCACGGCCGGGCAGCAGGTGCAGGCTGAGAACCAGCTCCCACACCGGATCCGCCGCCGGAGCCACCCGGGTCCGGAGGATGTCCTCGGCGGAAAAGTAGATCTTCAGCATGGACGGCTCCCGCGTCGCCCGGCAGAGGGGATGCCTGGCAACCGTTTGCACTGTACCTGGCCGGCACTTATCTCCGTCTTTAAGCGTGGACTGAAAGACCTCGACGCCTCCGGGGGCCGTTCGGCATGCTCTCACTGCCCGTACACGGGGGCGGGCACGTCACCCGACGCGCCTGGAAACGGGCACCCGGGGGACGGGGAGAGACCGGCGACCGGGCGGCACCACGAGGGTCTGCGGCCGTGTTCCGCGGAGGTGTCGTCCGGCCGCCGGTCCACCACAGCTCAGGCGACCCAGAGCGCCACCCGATGGTCCTCGTCGGTGACGTAGAAGCTCTGCCCGTCCCACTCGGCCACCCCCTCCACGTGGTGGAACGGCGCCAGGTCCGCCACCAGCTCGCCGGGGACCAGATGCTTGTCGCCGGGTGCGGGAAACCGCACGTGCCGGGAGGTGACCTCGCCGCCGGCCGGATGGTCGTCGAGCAGCACCGAACCCTTGCCCAGCGCGTCGATCGACCCGACGATCGCCGCGTAGCCGCCGTCGTCCGTGGGCGTGATCGCCCGGAAGCCGGCCAGCGCGCCGGGCGGCGTCACCCCCGTCAGGACGTACGCCCCTGCCGCCCGTGGCCAGCTGGGCGCCGGGTCGAACATCTCCGGCACACCGGTCAGCTCGACCAGGATCGGCTCGCCGTCGGCGGTGACCGGGAACCGCAGTCCGAGCAGGACCCCGCCGGCCGGCGTGAAGGCCGCCGCCTCCACGTTCAGCGGCAGGTCGTCGGGGACGAGCCGGCTGACCCAGCCCTTCGACCGGGCGGTGCCCCGGGCGACGGTCTCCCCGATGAACCGGGCCCGCACCCGCTCGCCCGGCGGCAACGGGGTGAACGCCGCCGCGAGCAGGGCGTCGTTGACCGCCCGGTGCAGCCGGAACCGGTTGCGGACCACCTGCACCGGCAGGGGGCCCGCCGCCGCGTCGTCCTCGCGGAACCGGGCCACGAAGGCGCGTCGCGGGCGCAGCGGCCCCGCCTTCGAACCGAAGTGGGACCCGAAGACGTACACCCAGCCGTCGTGGTGGGCGAGCGCCTCGCCGTCCTCCGTGCGGCCGTTCTCGGCCCCGGCGTCGGCGGCCACGTGGTGGGCGACCCAGCGGCCGTCGTCCAGCTCCAGCAGCAGGGCCAGGCAGTGCTCCACCGGCCCCTCGTCGAGCACGGTCCAGAAGCCCCGCCGGGCACCGTGCGCCCGCAGCAGCGGCACGGAGCGAACCGGCAGCAGGTCGCTGGCCTCGTTGCCGGCCACGACGAACTCCAACAGTCGCAGGGTCACCGCGCCAGGGTACGAAGCGTCGGCTCGTACAGTGTCGACATGGCCGACTTCCCCACCGCCGCCTCCCGACCGTCGGACGCGGAGCCGCACGCGGCCGCGCCCGCCGAGCCGGACGAGGCGCGGCACGCCGAGGTGTACGCGGCCCTGCACGCCGACGCCGTCGCGACGCTGAGCCGGTGGGAGCCGACCGGCCCGGCCGCCGCCGAAGCCCGCGACCGTACGGTCGCGCTGCTGGCCGCCGGGCCGGTGGCGATGAGCCGGGCGCACCGGCCCGGGCACGTCACGGCGAGCGCGCTGGTGCTCGACGCCACCGGGTCGCGGGTGCTGCTCTGCCTGCACGGCAAGTTCCGGCGGTGGGTGCAGCTCGGCGGCCACTGCGAGCCGGCCGACCGGACCCTCGCCGCCGCCGCCCTGCGCGAGGCCGGCGAGGAGTCCGGCATCGCCGGCCTGCGGATCGACCCCGTCCCGATCGACGTCGACATCCACCCCGTGAGCTGCCAGGGCGGCTCGCTGCATTACGACGTGCGCTTCGCCGTGCTCGCCCCGGCCGGGGCCGTGGAGCGGGTCAGCGAGGAGTCCGAGGCGCTGGGCTGGTTCCCGCCGGACCGGCTGCCGGAGCCGCTGGCCGGCGGGACGGCGCACCTGGTCGCCCCAGCCCTGGCGACGCTCAGACGAGCCCCTCTTCGCCCCGTTCCTTGAGCTCGTCGACGACCTTCTTCACGTCCTGCGCCCGGTCGCGGGGGCAGACCAGCAGCGCGTCCGGGGTGTCGACGATGACCAGGTCGCGCACGCCGACGGCAGCCACCAGCCGCCCGGAGTGGGGCACCACCACCAGTCCGGCGCTGTCCCGCAGCAGCACCCCCGGCTTGGCGTCGGCACCGAGCACCACGTTGCCGTCCGCGTCGGCGGGCAGCACCTCGCCCAGGGTGTGGAAGTCGCCGACGTCGTTCCAGCCGAAGTCGCCCGGCACGGTCGCCACCCGGCCGGCGGTCGCCGCGCCCTCCATCACCGCGTAGTCGACGGAGATCTTCGGCAGCGTCGGCCAGACCGTGCCGAGCACGTCGTCCTGCTCCTCGGTGCCCCACGCCTCGGCGATCGCAACGATCCCGGCGTGCAGGGCGGGCTGCTGGCGGGCCAGCTCGGCGAGGAACACGTCGACCCGCCAGACGAACATGCTGGCGTTCCAGAGGTGCCGCCCGGAGCGGAGGTACGCCTCGGCCACCTCGGCGCTCGGCTTCTCCTTGAACTCGGCCACCGGCCGCAGCGGGCCACCGTCGACCGGGTCGCCGGTCTGGAGGTAGCCGTAGCCGGTCTCGGCCCGGGTCGGGGTGATGCCGACCGTCATCAGCAGGCCCTGCTCGGCGCCGCGTACCGCCTCCCGGACGACCTCCCGCCAGCGCTCCGGGTCACCGATCAGGTGGTCCGCGGCGAAGGAACCCATCACCGCCTCCGGGTCGCGCCGCGCGATGACCGCGGCGGCCAGGGCGATCGCCGCGCACGAGTCCCGGGGCGAGGGCTCGACCAGGATGTTCTCTTCCGGCAGCCCGGCGAGCTGGCGCGCCACCGCCGTCACGTGCGCGGTCCCGGTGACCACCAGGGTGCGTTCGGCGGTGGTCAGCGGACCCAGCCGGTCCACCGTCGCCTGGAGCAGCGAGGCGGCGGAGCCGGTCAGCGGGTGGAGGAACTTGGGATGGCCGGCGCGGGACAGTGGCCACAATCTCGTGCCACTGCCACCCGCCGGGATCACGGCGTAGATCACCCGCACATCATGCCCGATTCGCCTGACCGGGGACGCATTCTCGCGCCGCCCGCCAGGGCGGTCAGGCCCGGGCCCGGCTCCAGGCGGCGATGTGCACCTCGGCGCTGGACTCCCAGGTGAACTCCTTGGCCCGGTCGAACCCGGCCTTGGCCAGGGACAACCGCCGCTGCTCGTCGTCGAGCAGCGCGGCCAGGTCCGTGGCGATCTGGTCGGGCGCCTCGCTGGTGTACGCGACCGCGTCGCCGCCCACCTCCGGCAGCGACAGCCGGGGCGTGGTGAGCACCGGGGCGGCGCACGCCATCGCCTCCAGGATCGGCAGGCCGAAACCCTCCCCGTAGGACGGGTAGGCGGCCACCAGCGCCCCGCCGAGGAAGCCGGGCAGGTCCGCGTAGCGGAGATAGCCGGGGCGGAGCAGCCGCAGGTGCGACGGGACCTCCGCCACCGCACGGTCGATGTCGTCGTCGTGCCCCTGGCCGCCGGCGATCACCAGGGCCGGCGGATCCGCCCGCTCGGCCACCGCGCGGGCCCAGCCGCGGATCAGGTTCGGCACGTTCTTGCGCGGCTCCTTGGCCCCGAGGAAGGCCACGTAATTGGTGCCGCCGAGCCCCAGCCGGGCCCGGACCCGGGCCTTCTCCTCGTCGCTGGGCGCGTGGAAGGCCGCGTGGTCGACGCCGTGGTAGGCCACGTCGATCCGGGTGGGGTCCGCGTCGAGCAGCCGGATCAGCTCGTCCCGGGTGGCCTTGCTCGGCACGATCACCCGGTTGGCGCGGCGCAGCGACGTCTTGATCGCGCTGCGGAAGAAGGTGCGCCGCGACTTGTCGTAGTGCTCCGGCTCGGTGAAGAACGTCGCGTCGTGCACGGTCACCGTGACGGGGCAGCCGGCGCGCAGCGGACAGGTGTAGAAGGGCGAGTGCAGCACCTGCGCGCCCACCTGCTGGGCGAGCAGCGGCAGGCCGGTCTGCTCCCAGGCGAGCCGGGCGGGGCGGTGCGCGACGGCCGCCGGGGCCGGGACGATCTCCGCACCGGGCAGCATCCGAGTGTAGCGCTCCAGGTCGGTACGCAGGCAGACGACGGCCAACTCCACCCCCGATCCGCACACCTTGCCGAGGGCGCCGAGCAGGCCGTCGACGTATCGACCGACACCACCACGGTCGACGGGGACACTCGTGGCGTCGATGAGCACGCGGGGCGGGCGGCCGGCGGTCACGGGGCGACTCCTTGAACTGACGGAACTGTGGGGAACAACACTCCGGCAAGCCTACGCCGGAGCCCGGCGCGGACGCTGACTGCGACCCGACGGTACGCCGACTTCTCGCTGTCATCGACTACGGCCACCGGGGGCGTATCGTTCGCGCCGATGGCCGACAACATTGCCCGGGTCTTCGCCGACGCGATCGCGACCGACCCGACCCGACCGCTGCTGACCTGGTACGACGACGCCACGGGCGAACGGACCGAGCTCTCCGGAGCCACGCTGGCGAACTGGGTGGCCAAGACGGCCAACCTGCTCGTCGACGAGGTGGCCGTGGGCCCCGGCGACGTCGCCGGGGTGTCGCTGCCCCCGCACTGGCAGACCGCCGCGGTGCTGCTCGGCTGCTGGTCGGCGGGGCTGACCGTCGCCGACACGCCGGGCGACGTGGACGTGCTCTTCACCGCCGCGACCCGGGTGGCCGAGGCGGACGCCTGGTCGGCGGGCGAGCGGTACGTCCTCGCCCTCGACCCGTTCGCCCTGCCGATGCGCCAGGTGCCGCCCGGCTTCGCCGACTACGTGTCGGAGGTACGCGCCCACGGCGACCACTTCAGCCCGTACGCCCCCGGCGGCCCGGGCGAGGCGGCGCTGCTGGGCCGCGCGACCGCCCGCGCCACGGAACTGGGCATCGCGTCCGGCGACCGGGTCCTGATCGACACGGGGAGGTATCCCGATCCGGTCGACTGGCTGCTCGCCCCGTTGACGGCCACCGCCACCACGGTCCTCTGCGCCAACCTGGACCCGTCCACCCTCCCCACCCGCACCACCACGGAACGGGTGACCCGCCCCCTCCCCTGACGGCCACGCGCGGCCGGTCAGGGGCGGGAGGAGTGGGTGGGAGGGGTGCGGGTCAGGGGCGGGGGGTGCGGGTCTGGGCGAGGGTGGCGAAGGCCGTGAGGGACTCCGGGTTGGCCAGGGCGCCCCTGGCCGCCGCCGAGTCCACCGGGGTGCCCGTGAGGATCTTCTTCACCGGCACCTCCAGCTTCTTGGCCGACAGGGTGCGCGGCACGGCCCGCACCTGGTGGATCTCGTCCGGGACGTGCCGGGGCGACAGCGCCGTACGCAGCTCGCGGCAGATCTTCTTCCGCATCGCGTCGTCCAGCTCCAGGCCCTCGGCGAGCACCACGAACAGCAGCAGCTCACCGGCGCCGCCCTCGTCGTCCTCCAGGTGCACGACCACCGAGTCGACGACCTCGTCGAGCCCCTCGACCACCGAGTAGAACTCGGCGGTGCCGAGCCGCACGCCGCCCCGGTTCAGGGTGGCGTCGGAGCGGCCCGTGATCACGCAGCCGCCCCGGTCGTTGATGGTGATCCAGTCGCCGTGCCGCCAGACGCCCGGGTAGAGGTCGAAGTACGCCTCGCGGTAGCGGGTGCCGTCCGCGTCGTTCCAGAAGCCGACCGGCATGCTCGGCATCGGCTCGGTGATCACCAGCTCGCCCAGCTCGCCGACGACTGGCGTGCCGTCGGCCGAACGGGCCTCCACCTTGGCGCCGAGCGCCCGGCAGGTGATCTCACCCGCGTGCACCGCCAGCAGCGGCACGCCGCCGACGAAGCCGGTGCAGACGTCCGTGCCGCCGGAGAGCGACTGGAGTTGGAGGTCGTCGCCGACCGTCTCGTACACCCAGGTGAAGCCCTCGGCGGGCAGCGGCGCGCCGGTCGAGCCGACCCCGCGCAGCGCGGAGAGGTCGGCGGTCTCCTTCGGCACCAGCCCGGCCTTGCGGCAGGCCAGCAGGAACGGCGCGGACGTGCCGAAGTACGTGGTGCCGGTCTCCCCGGCCAGCCGCCACAGGGCGCCCAGGTCGGGGTGGCCCGGGTTGCCGTCGAAGAGCACGATCGCCGCACCCACCGCCGGCCCGGAGACCAGGAAGTTCCACATCATCCAGCCGGTGGTGGTGAACCAGAAGAACCGGTCCGCCGGGCCCAGGTCGTGGTGCAGGGCGAGCATCTTCAGGTGCTCCAGCAGGATGCCGCCGTGGCCGTGCACGATCGGCTTCGGCAGCCCCGTGGTGCCGGAGGAGTAGAGCACGTAGAGCGGGTGGTCGAAGGGGACCGGCGTGAAGGTCAGCGGCTCGTCGGTGTCGGCGGCCAGCTCCGACCAGGCCAGCGCGCCCTCGAACGCGCCCGCCGGCCGGTCCGGAGCGTCGCCGGACGGCGCGGTGGCCGGGTCCCCGGCCGGGTCGAGGTAGGCGATGCCGACGGTGTGCTTCACCGACGGCAGGGCGGCCCGGATCGCGGCCACCTCGCCGCGCCGGTCGACCGGCTTGTCGCCGTAGCGGTAGCCGTCCACCGCGACGAGGACCTTCGGCTCGATCTGCTGCCACCGGTCGGTGACGCTGCGGGTGCCGAACTCCGGCGCGCAGGAGGAGAAGATCGCGCCCAGGCTGCTCGTGGCGAGCAGCAGCACGTACGTCTCGGGGATGTTGGGCGCGTAGGCGGCGACCCGGTCGCCGGCGGTGACGCCGAGCCGGCGCAGCCCGGCGGCCACCCGGCGGACCTGCTCGCGCAGCTCGGCGGCGGTGAGGGTGACCGGCGCCCGCGTCTGGCCGTGCGCGATGACCACCGGGTCGTCGTCGGCCAGGCCCGGCATCCGCAGCACGTTCTCGGCGTAGTTGAGGGTGGCGCCGGGGAACCACCTGGTCCCGGGCATCCCCCGGCCGCTCAGCGTGGCGGTCGGCGGGGTGTGCGCGACCACCTCGAAGTGGTCCCAGACCGACCGCCAGAACGCGTCCAGGTCCGTGACCGACCAGCGCCACAACTCGTCGTAGTCGGCGAAGTCCAGCCCCCGGTGCTCACGCAGCCAGCGCAGGTAGCTTCCGATCCGGGACCGCTCGCGTACGTCCGCCGGCGGCGTCCACAGCACGTCACCCACAGCTCCACCCTTCCCTGGCCCCGCACGACACTGTGAAGTGGGCCGTGGCGCCATCTTGCCCTACCTCAGAGCGCCATTCTCCGCACCCGACCTCCGTCGGCGCACGTGCCGAGCCCACATGCCCTACCGCCGTGCTGTGTGTGCCGCGTCAGGAAGGGCACCTTCCTGACGTTTTTCGTAGCGGAAGGTGCCCTTCCTGACACCCGGTCAGCCGGCGCGGTGGGCCTGGATGGCGCGACGGCGGGCCAGCCGGTGGGCGCGGCGGATCTCCGCCTCCCGGAACCGGCGCTCGTCCTCCGGGCCCTCCGGCAGCACCGGCCGGACCGCCCGTGGCGCGCCGCCGAGGTCGACGCCCACGAAGACGAGGTACGCCGTGGCCACCCGCACCGGCTCGTCCTCGGCCGAGTCCCACCGCTCGGCCACCACCCGGACGCCGACCTCCATCGAGGTCTGCCCCGTCCAGTTCACCTGGGCGTGCGCGTGCAGCAGGTCACCGACCCGGACCGCCTCGGTGAAGACGATCTCGTCGATCGCCGCGGTGACCGCCGTACCGCCGCTGTGCCGGGCCGCGGCGGCCCCCGCCACGTCGTCGATGAACTTCATGAGCACCCCGCCGTGCACGGTGCCGTAGAGGTTGACGTCGACCGCGGTCATGATCCGGCTCAGGGTGACCCGGGAGTAGGAGGTCGGCTTGCCGGCCGGCGCGGTGGAGGGGTGCTCGGTCATGTCGGAAACGGTACGGTGCGCGGATGCGACATCTCTGGAGCTTCCTCGCGGGGTTGGTGGTGGCGCCCGTCACGTGGGTGCTGGTCACCCTCGGGCAGGACGGGTCGGCGGGCACCGTCGACCGTTGGGTCGAGATCGGCACGTCGAACTCGGCCAATCTCATCGAGCCCGCCGTCTACCTCGCCGTCGGCGGGGTCCTGCTCGGCCTGCTCGGCACGCTGCGCACGTCACCGCTCGGCCCGCTCGTGGCCGGGCTGCTGCTCGCCACCCCGTACGTGGCGATGTTCGTCGCGCCCTTCGAGGTGCGGGACCGCATCCCGGACGGCTGGAAGGTCTTCGGCGACCCCCTGCCGCTGCACCTGCCGGTGGAGAACGGCACGCTCTTCCTGATCGGCCTGCTGCTGGTCGTGGCCACCTTCAGCGGGCAGCGCTGGCGGCGCTGGCCCCGACCGGCGGTCGAGCCGACGCCGGCGCCCGCCGAGGGGCCGGAGCGCAACGACTTCACGCTGACGGACTGGCCGCCGGCCGAGCCGACCGACCGGGACACCGCCCCGCCGAGCCTCGGCTACCCGGACCCGACGCCGACGGAGCCGCTGCCGCGCCGCACCGCTGGCGAATCGCCGTGGTCGGCGCCGCCGCGTGGCACCAACCGACCGGAGGAGACCACCACCGACCTGCGTTGACCGCACGGACCTCGGGCCCCCGCCCTGGCGGGGCGGGGGCCCGAGGCCTACCCCCGTCAGCAGTGGTTGAAGTTCCCGTTGTAGTACTTCGGCCAGATCATCGCGGCCCGGGTGTTCGGCCCGTAGACGCCGTCCGCGCTGAGCCCGTGGATGCGCTGCGCGTTCCGTACGGCTGCGGCGGTCTGCGCGCCGTAGATGCCGTCCTTGCCGATGCTCTGGCCGTAGCAGCGGATCAACGCGTCCTGGAGTTTGTAGACGCCGTCGGTGGAGTGGCCCTGGGCCAGGATGCAGCCCGGCTGGTTGCCGTTGCGGGTGGTGCTCGGGATGGCGACGTTGAACGGGGTGCCGGGCCCGGTGACGTAGTCCGTCCAGCTCTGGCAGACGGCGGCGGTGGCCACCAGGTCACCGTCGGCCGCTCCGGGCTGCGGGGCGACCCGCTCGGGCGCGGTCCGCTCGGGGGCGACCGGCTCGGGGGCGGGTGCGGCGTGCGCGGCCGTCGGGGCGAGCAGGGCGGCGAGGCCGGTGGTCGCCCCGGCCAGGGCGAGCAGGGTCCGACGGCGGGACTGGGTGTGCATGGTGGGCTCCGATCTGTTGACGGATGGTGCCGGGCTATGCGTGGTGCGGTGTTGCCGGTGACACGGTCACGAGCCCGGGGCGCCGGGCTCGTCGCGGTAGACGGCGCAGAGGTACTGGTCCCAGTGACGGCCCGCGTGGTAGTCGTGGTCGCGCAGCATGCCCTCCACCCGGAAGAACCGGTCCTGGCCGCTGCTCACCTGAGGCCAGTTGAAGCCGGGAACCTCGAAATAGATCTTGTGCAGCGGGAACGTGTGGAACAGGTAGCGCACGAAACGCTCGACTGACCGGGCGGCCAGCCCCGCCCCGGTGTGCCCCGGGTGGAAGACGGCACCGACGTAGAGGTGACGCATGGCCGGGTCGGCGGCGTAGGCGACGACCTGGCCGATCGGCTGGCCGTCCTCGGCGCGGCGCGCGACGAACTGCACGAGCACCTGCCGCCACAGGTCCTCGACGAACCGGTCGAGCGACGGCGGCGCGCCCCGGTAACGCCACCGGAAGCAGGTCTCCGGCGTCGTCGCCAGCGAGTAGAGGAAGCCGATGTCGTCGGGTACGACAGCGGTCAGCCGGACGAGCCGGTCCGCGAGCACCGGCACCAGCGGGTCGGCCGCCGGTCGCGGGCGCGGCGGTCCCGGTGCCGTCGCGCCGACAGCGGCGGCCGCCCGCGCGTCAACGACCTGGATCGACAGGCCGGGAAAGCCGGTGGCCCGCTCGACCAGGGTGAGCACGTCCCCCACGCTGGCCGGCGGGTGGCCGGCGTCGAGCGCCACGCCGTGTTCGTCGAGCCAGGCCAGCAGGCTCATCATCGCCAGGCTGTCGAGGTGCAGCTGGTCGGCCAGTCGGGCGCCGTCGGCGAGTTCCGCGACGTCGCGGTCGAGCAGGTCAGCGAGCTGTTCGCGGTACGCCTCCCGGCGGTTGGTAACGAGGGTGTCGACCGTCATCTGCTGCGTCCCTTCTCCCGGAGTGCACCGCAGACGCTGGCCCCGGCCGGTCAGCGCCGCCTCACACCACTGTCAGAGCCGCCTCTGATCCGCCGCTGACCGGCCTCGGGCAGCGTGCGGGGCATGAGGACTGTGGTCGACTCGATCGTGGACCGCCCCGGCGACGGCACCCTGACCGTGCTCGCCGCGAACGGGGAGACGACGCGGCGGACCTGGGCGGAGGTGCACCTGTCGGCTCGCCGGATCGCCGGGGTGCTGCGCCGGGACGGGCTGGGCGCGGGCTGCCGGGTGGGACTGCTGGCGGACACCGGGGTCGAGCTGGTCGCGGCGCTCCAGGCGGTGTGGCTGATCGGCGGCGCGGTGACCGTGCTGCCCCTGCCACCGAGGGGCGGGCCCGGCCGGCACGAGCTGACCCGGGCCGTGGCGGCGGACGCCGGGTTCCATCTCGTGGTGGCCGCCGACGAGCTGCCTCCCGGAGCCGTCCCACCCGGTACGCCGCTGGTCTCGCTGGCGACCCTGATCCGCCGGGCGGCCGACGCGGCACCGGCGGCCGTGACCCGTCCGGACCCCGCCGATCTGGCCGTCGTGCAGTACACGAGCGGCTCCACCCGGCAGCCGCGCGGCGTGCCCGTCAGCCACGCGCACCTGGCGGCCAACCTGACGGCCATCCGGCACGCCACCGGCCACGAGCGGGACCACCCGGGGCCGCTGCTGAGCTGGTTGCCGCTCTACCACGACATGGGTCTGGTCGGCGCGCTGACGATGACGATGACGTGTGGCTGCGCCGCGGTGCTGATCTCACCGGCGGCGTTCGTCCGCCAGCCGGCGGTGTGGCTGGCCGCCGTACGGACCTACCGGCCGACCTGGTCCGGCGGACCGAACTTCGCGTACGGACTACTGACCCGGCTGCTGCGCCGGTCGCCGGAGACGGATCTCGGTTCGCTGCGGCACCTGGTGTCGGGGGGCGAACCGGTCGACGCGTCGACCGTGGCCGCGTTCCTGGACGAGGCCGCGCTGCACGGTCTCGATCCGCGCGTGTTCACGCCCGCTTACGGGCTGGCCGAGTCCACCCTCGCCGTGACCTGCCCGCCCCGGGGGCGAGGGCTGCGGGTGGACCGGGTGGATCCGGACGTGCTGGCGGAGCAGGGAGTCGCCGTGCCCGCGCCCGGGGGCGGCCGGCAGCGGGCGCTGGTCCGCCTCGGCCGCCCGGTTCCGGGGGCGTCGGTGCGGATCGTGGACCGGCGTACGGGCGCCGAGCTCGGCGAGCGCCGGGTGGGCCACGTCGAGGTCGCCGGGCCGTCGGTGGTCGGGCGGTACTGGGGTGAGCCGGCGGCGGCTCCCGGCGACTGGCTGCGCACCGGTGACCTGGGCTATCTCGTCGACGGCGAGCTGGTGGTCTGTGGGCGGGAGAAGGACCTGGTCATCGTGGCCGGACGCAACGTCCATCCCGCCGACGTGGAGGCCGCGGCGGCGGTGGTGCCGGGTGTCCGGGCCGGCGGGGTGGCCGCGTTCGGCGTACCGTCCCCGGGCGGCGAGCGCCTGGTCGTGGCGGTGGAGACCACGGACGCCCGGCCGGAGGTGCTGTGCCACGCGGTGCGGGCCGCCGTCGTCGACCGGGTCGGCGTCACCCCGGCGGACGTGTGCGCCGTGCCGCCGCGTCGGCTGCCGAAGACCACCTCGGGCAAGCTGCGGCGGGCCGAGGCGCGCCGGCTGTACCAGCGCGACGAGTTGGGGGCGGTGGTGTAAGGAAGGGCCTACCGCACGGCGGCTGTGCGGGTGGCGGGTTCCAGTTCCGGGTCGCCGCGCAGGATGGCCTGTTCGAGCCGGCGCAGCCGGACACCGGGGTCGAGCCCCATCTCGCGCGCCAGCGCCGACCGGGTCCGCCGGTACGTGGCCAGCGCGTCCGCCGTGAGCCCGCATCGGTGCTGGGCGATCATCAGTTGCGCCACGAAGCGCTGCCGGTACGGGTGTCGTGCCACCAGTTCCAGCAGGCCACCCAGCACCTGGATGTGGTTGCCGGCGTCCAGCTCCGCGTCCATGCGTTCCTCCTGGGCGGTCAGCCGTTCCTCGGTCAGCCCGCGCACCAGCCCGTCGACCGTCTCCGGCGGCCCCGTTCCGGCCAGCGCCGGGCCCCGCCACAGCGACAGCGCCCGGCGCAGGAGCCGGGCCCGGGCCTCGCCGCCGGGGGTGGTGTGCGCCTGCCGCACCAGGGCCCGGAACAGGTGGGCGTCGACGAGGTGCGGGTGCGCGGCGAGCAGGTAGCCGTCCGCGCGGCTCAGCACCTCGACCGATCCGCCGGTCGGGGCCGCGCGCAGCGT
This sequence comes from Micromonospora sp. NPDC049060, assembly GCF_040649055.1. Classification (NCBI taxonomy): domain Bacteria; kingdom Bacillati; phylum Actinomycetota; class Actinomycetes; order Micromonosporales; family Micromonosporaceae; genus Micromonospora; species Micromonospora sp. NPDC049060. Next base: position 5,469 of record NZ_JBEZEV010000002.1, on the reverse strand, counting down.
CGCGCGCAGGCGGGAGACGCTCACCTGCACCGCGTGCCGGGCGGTTCGCGGCGGCCCGGCGGGCCAGGTGAGGTCGATCAGCCGGTCCGTCGGGACCAGCCGGTTCGTCTCCAGGGCGAGCACCGCGAGCAGGAAACGCTGTTGGCGGGGCCCGAGTTCGAGCCGGACGCCGCCGCAGCACGCCTCCACCGGGCCGAGCAGCCGGATCTCCACGTCCGCCTCCGCTCACCGAAGGGTGACTTCATGTCAGACCGACGATAAGCGAGGCGACAGTTCGCGTCAATCTGACATTTTCTTGCTAGGCTGCGGCCATGGCACCCGCCGGCCCGGACATCGCGCCCCGCGTCGACCGTCGGCACGCGACCCTCCAGATCACCGTCGACCTGGTGATCATGACCGTTCGCCACGGCGCCCTGCACGTCCTGCTGGTGGAGCGGGGAAACGAGCCGCACCGGGGGCGGCTGGCGCTACCCGGCGGCTTCCTGCGCGACCGGGAGAGCCTGCGCGACGCCGCCAGACGGGAGCTGCTGGAGGAGACCGGCCTGGACGCGGACCGCCTGCACCTCGAACAGCTCGGCACCTACAGCGAGCCGGACCGGGACCCGCGCGGCCGGGTGGTCACCGTCGCCTACCTGGCCATCGCGCCCAGCCTGCCGGCACCGGTCGCCGGCACCGACGCCCGGCACGCCCGGTGGGAACCGGTCGACGTGGTCACGGTCACGCCGGCACAGCTCGCCTTCGACCACGACGAGATCCTCCGGGCGGGGCTCGAACGGGTCCGCGGCAAGCTGGAGTACACGACCCTGGCCACTGCCCTGTGCGGGGAGACCTTCACAATCGGCGAGCTGCGCCGGGTCTACGAGACGGTGTGGGGGATGCCCCTCGACCCGCGCAACTTCAACCGGAAGGTCACCGGCACCGAGGGCTTCGTCGTGCCGACCGGCCAGAAGCGGCAGCCAGCGACGGGTCGACCGGCGGCGGTGTACCGGCGTGGCCCCGCGACGGCCCTCTACCCGCCGATGCTCCGGGCGAGGATCACCACAGACAGCGACTAGCTTGTATCTTCAGGGTCATGCCGTCGCGCCCCGACTCCCCCGGCGGGCACGGCGTGGACGTGGTGTTCCTCACGGCCCTCGGCCTCGAACACGACGCGCTCCTCGCCCACCTGGTTGACGCCCGGCCGCGCGTCGACTCCGACGGCACCCACTACACCCTCGGCGACCTGCCCGGACGGGGCCCCGCGCCGCGTACGACAGTCGCGCTGGCGCTGGTCGGCGAGGGAAACCTCGCGGCGGCCGCGCTCGCCGGCCGGGCGATCCGCGGGTTCCGGCCCCGGGCGCTCCTGCTCGTCGGCGTCGCCGGTGGGCTCACCTCCGACGCGGTGCTCGGCGACGTGGTCGTCGCCACCCGGATCCATGCCTACCAGGGCGGCCGGCAGGAGGCCAGGCGGTTCCGGCCCCGGCCACGGGGCTGGCCGGTCTCGCACGGCCTGGAACAGCTCGCCCGCGCCGTGGCCCGGGACGGCGGGTGGTGCGGCGACGCGCCCGCACCCCGGGTGCACTTCAAGCCGATCGTCTCCGGCGACGTGGTGCTCGACTCGCGGGAGGCCCCGGTCGCCCGGCTGATCGCCCGGCACTACAGCGACGCGACCGCCATCGACATGGAGAGCGCCGGCGTGGCCGAGGCCGCCCACCGCTCGGACTTCCACCAGGTCATCACGATCCGCGGCGTCAGCGACGCCGCCGACGGCGGCAAGCGCCGCGCCGACACGGCGGGCTGGCAGCACCGGGCCGCCGCGAACGCCGCCGGCTTCGCGGTGGCACTGGCGCGGGCCGTCGGCGGTACGCCCCGGGTCGCCGACGGCCAGGGAGACACGCGGACCACTGCCCCGGCGTCCACCGAGCGGGCCCCGTCCACCGAGCAGGCGCTGTCCACGGCGCGCGCCCCCGGCACCTCGCGGCCGGAGCGCGCCCGCCGGCTCCCGCAGTTCCTCTCCGCCGCGGCCGTGGCTGCGGTGGCGATCCTGCTCTACCTGGGCGTCAGCACCGTCGTGCGGCGCGGCGACGGACCCGACGAACCGGTCGACACGAGCACCGGCACCTGGGCGCCGGCCCGCAGCGGGAGCGGCGTCCGGCTGGCGGACTGGCGCACCCTGGACCTGGAGACCGGGGACACCGCCGACTACGACATCGACGGCGTGGGCAACCTACCGGGCATGGACCTCGCCCTCTCCCACGACGCCAGCCGCCTGATCGCGCTGGGGCCGGCCCGGGTGGCGGTGCTCGACACGCCCGGCGAGGCCGCCGTCGACCGCTGCCTCGCCTCCGAGGAGTACGTCGACGGCCTCTACACCAACCTGCGCGAGCTGCTCAGCCAGGGCCGCGACGTGTGCGTACGCACCCAGGAGGAGAACCTGGCAATGCTCACCGTGCAGCGATCCCCGTCCGCCGCCTCGGCCCGGGTCGAGTTCCGCTACACGCTGTGGAAGCTCCGCTAGGTGTACTGACCCGCTAGGCCAGGCCCTTCAGGAGCTGACGGGCCATCACGATGCGCTGCACCTGGTTGGTGCCCTCGTAGATCTGCGTGATCTTGGCGTCCCGCATCATCCGCTCGACCGGGTAGTCCCGCGTGTAGCCGTAGCCGCCGAGCAGCTGCACGGCGTCGGTGGTGATCTCCATGGCCGCGTCCGAGGCGAAGCACTTGGCCGCCGCGCCGAAGTAGGTCAGGTCGGCGTCGCCCCGCTCGGACTTGCCGGCCGCGGCGTACGTCAACTGCCGGGCCGCCTCCAGCTTCATACCCATGTCGGCGAGCATGAACTGCACGCCCTGGAACTCGGCGACCGCCTTGCCGAACTGCTTGCGCTCCTGGACGTACCCCTTGGCGTAGTCGAGCGCGCCCTGGGCGATGCCGATGGCCTGCGCGGCGATGGTGACCCGGGTGTGGTCCAGGGTCTTCATCGCGGTGCCGAAGCCGGTGCCCTCGGCGCCGATCATGCGGTCCGCGGGGATCCGGACGTTGTCCAGGTAGACCTCGCGGGTCGGCGAGCCCTTGACGCCGAGCTTCTTCTCCGGTGCGCCGAAGCTGACCCCGGCGTCGGACTTCTCGACCACGAAGGCGGAGATGCCCCGGGAGCGGGCCGACGGATCGGTGACCGCGAAGACGGTGTAGAACTCCGACACCCCGGCGTTGGTGATCCAGCGCTTCACGCCGTTGAGCACCCAGTGATCGCCGTCACGCACCGCGCGGGTGGTCATCGACGCCGCGTCGCTGCCGGCCTCCGGCTCGGAGAGGCAGTACGAGAACATCGCCTCGCCCGCCGCCACCGGGGTCAGGTAGCGCTGCTTGAGCTCCTCGGAACCGGCCAGCAGCAGCGGCATGGTGCCGAGCTTGTTGACCGCCGGGATCAGCGAGGACGAGGCGCAGGCCCGCGCCACCTCCTCGATCACGATGGCCGTGGCCAGGGCGTCCGCGCCCGCGCCGCCGTACTCGACGGGGACGTGCGGTGCGTGGAAGTCGGCGGCCCGCAGCGCGTCGTATGACGCCTTCGGGAACTCGCCGGTCTCGTCCGCCTCGGCGGCGTGCGGCGCCACCTTGGCCGCACAGACCTCACGGACCGCCTCCCGGATCGCCTCGTGTTCCTCGGGCAACCGGTAGACGTCGAACGACTGCTCTGCGGCCATGTCGGCCCCTCCCCTTCACCGCTATCATGCGCAGTCTGTAGCGTCTCCTGACCGCCGACGGCGCAGACTGAAGGATAGCGGCCCGGTTCGGGGTCATGTTACCGCCGCGTAGCCTTGGACGTGGCGGAGCGCCGACGCCGCCCAGCGACGAAGGAACAGGCAGACGTTAGAGTCCCTCCGGTGCCCGCCCAGGCGCCGCAGCAGAACGCGACGCGACGACGCGACGCCAGCGCGAGCGGAGAAGACAGGCGTGACGATCCCGTACCCCAACACCCAGCCGATGCCCGCCATCGCCGCGGTGACGCCCCCCTCCGGCGCGCAGCGACCGCGGGTGACCTTCCTGGGCACCGGCTATCTCGGCGCGACCTACGCCATCTGCTACGCGGAACTCGGCTACGAGGTCCTCGGCTTCGACGTCGACGCCGACAAGATCGCCATGCTCAACGCGGGCGAGGTGCCGATCCACGAGCCCGGGCTCGACGAGCTGCTCAAGCGCAACCTGGCGGCCGGGCGGCTGCGGTTCAGCACGGACATCTCCGAGGTCGCCGACTTCGGTGACGTGCACTTCATCTGCGTCGGCACGCCGCAGCGCGCCGACGGGATGGGCGCCGACCTGTCGTACGTCGAGGCGTCGGTCACCAGCCTGGCCCAGCACCTGACCCGCAAGGCGCTGATCGTCGGCAAGTCGACAGTGCCGGTCGGCACCGCCGAGTGGGTGGAGCAGCTGGTCAGCAAGCACAGCCCCGCCGACCTGGGCGTCGAGGTGGCGTGGAGCCCCGAGTTCCTCCAGGAGGGCTTCGCCGTCGACGACGTGCTGCGGCCCAACCGGATCGTCGTCGGCGTCAAGAGCGAGTGGGCCAACGGCATGCTCTACGCCGCCCACAAGGGCGTCTTCGACCTGGCCGCCACCGAGGACCGCGAGGTGCCGCTGGTGGTCACCGACTTCGCCACCGCCGAGCTGGTCAAGGTCGCCGCGAACGCCTTCCTCGCCACCAAGATCTCCTTCATCAACGCGATGGCCGAGGTCTGCGAGGCCTCCGGCGGCGACGTCACCCACCTCGCCCGGGCCATCGGCTTCGACCCGCGCATCGGCAACCGGTTCCTCCAGGCCGGGCTCGGCTTCGGCGGCGCCTGCCTGCCCAAGGACATCCGCGCGTTCCAGGCCCGCGCCCAGGAGCTGGGCGCCGGGGAGGCGCTGCGCTTTTTGCACGAGGTCGACCTGATCAACCTGCGCCGCCGGACCCGGGTGGTCCAGCTCGCCGCCGAGCTGCTCGGCCGCCGCTCCGGGCCCGCCGGTCCGGACCTCTCCGGCACGCGCGTGGCCGTGCTCGGCGCGACCTTCAAGCCCAACACCGACGACGTACGCGACGCGCCGGCGCTCTCCGTCGCCTCGCTGCTGCGCAAGGCGGGCGCCGACGTGCACGTCTACGACCCGCAGGGCATGGAGCGGGCGCGCGCCGTGGCACCCGAGCTGGTCTACGAGCCCGGCATCAACGAGGCCGTGACCGGGGCGGACCTGGTCTGCGTACTCACCGAGTGGGCCGACTTCCGCAACGCCGACCCGGTGGCCCTCGGCGAGCTGGCCGCCGGACGCAAGGTGGTCGACGGCCGCAACTGCCTGGATTCGGCACTGTGGACGCAGGCCGGCTGGGAGTACCGCGGCATGGGCCGCCCCTGACGATCGACGACCGACGGCCCGGGGGGGGGCCCGGCACGCCCCCCGGCCGTGGCCCGACGCGGGGTCGGGGGATTTCCCCGGCCCCCCCGCCAAAAGAGAAAAAAACCCCCC